>CAYTFF010000004.1:26350-34595 GCA_964437045.1 uncultured Dehalococcoidia bacterium | reverse complement strand
AGGCAGTTGTAGCCGCAAGATCTGATCCTGAATATGTAATAATTGCCAGAACTGATGCTATCAGTGCAGTTGGAGGTGGTATGGAAGAAGCTATAGAAAGATCAAAAAGATATGCTGATGCGGGTGCTGATCTTGTATGGCCTGAATTTCCGACCCCATCAAGGAAAGACGCCGAGTTATTTGCGGAAGAATTCACTAAATCTTTTCCAAATGTTCCAATGGCTTTTAATTACTCATCTTCTTTCAAATGGATTGATGTAGATAATCCGATGACCTTTAAAGAACTTGGTTCAATGGGGTACAAATTTATATTTATTACTCTGGGTGCTATTCACGCTGCTATGTACTCTGAGTATAATTTCTTAAAGGACTTGGCAGAGAATGAAGAAGGAGCCCAATTTAGATTACAAACGATGAAAGATGGTCATCCAACTGAAAATCACCACGTTATGGGACGATTTGAAGATTTCCAGAAACTTGAAGAGAAATATCTTGCCCAAGATATGGTTAAAGAGAGATATAGCTCTACCAAGGGATTTGGAGCAGATAATTTTAAAGAGGTTGGTGTTCTTTAAGGACAGGTTTAAACAGTAATAAATTAAGAGGTCAATTATTGTAAGCTTACTGATAATTGACCTCTTGTTATATCAATATTATTGATATAAAATCGAGCTAATTACAGACTAAATTAAAAAAACGGAGAAAGGTAATGGCACTCGAATATTTGTCATCTAATAAAGTGAGATACTTAAAGATTGATGAAATAGATGATATTTTTACGCCTGAATTTATTGACCTTATTACATTCCTCCATGAAACATTTACTCCTAGAGTGCATGAACTGAGGATAAAAAGGCAAAAAGTATTGGATCAAGCTTTGTATCATGGGATTATGCCAGCCCATCCTCCAATAACCGAAATTAATTCTAGTACCTGGAATGTTCAAAGTGTCCCTTCTGCCCTACAGACCCCTGGCATAGAAATTTCTGGTCCAGCACATGTAACCAGCATGTTTATAAATGCTTTGAATCCGAATGCTGATGGACAGCGAGCTGAAGGAGATTTAGATGACGATGAAGATTCTGCAAGCCATACCTTCGCTGATACTATAATAGCTGCCAGGAATCGTATGAATGCTACAATCGGGACCTTGAATACTACTAATCCAGTTACAGGTAAGCATTATGCTATTGCTGCAGGTGAATTACCATTTTTTATGCATAGAGAACGAGGCTTACATCTTGATGAACAGGATGTAACTGTAGATGGAGATGCAATTCCAGCAAGTATACTTGGAACTGCTCTAACTCTGGCCTATGTGGGCAAGGCCCAAACCGAACGTGGGCAGGGCATATTTTTTTACTTGCCAAAAATGGAATCGTGGGAAGAGTGCGTGTTCTGGAAAGATTTCTTTGATGCTTGTGTAGAGAAGTTACCACATTTAGATAGTGGAATCATAAAAGCAATACCATTAGTAGAATCTTTGCCTGCAGCATTTCAAATGGAAGAAATGCTATATCATTTGGGTCCTTATGGTGCTGGTTTGAACGCAGCTCGATGGGACTTTAAAGCAAGTATATTAGAATTTGTCATGAATGATCCTAATTCAGTATGGCCAGATAGATTTGGCGTTGATATAAAGACAACTCCATTTTTAGCTAATATATTTAGACGTCTTGTTGCAATTTGCTTAAAACATAATGCTGTTGCAATTGGTGGCATGGCCACTCCTCTACCTAGTCGGGATGATGAAATTAACGAAGCAGCAGCCAAAGCAATAAGATCTGATAAGGAATGGGAAGCTGCTCAAGGGTTTATCAGGGCATGGGTAGCTCATATATTTCACATGAAACCAGCTGCAGATCCATTTAAAGAGATTCGTCGTTCTGGTTGGGTACCAACTCCTGAAATGGCTGATCCTGATAATTATCCCATTAGTATTGATGTTCCTAAAGGCCCCATCACTACTGAAGGAACCAGACGCAATGTGAGAATGGTAATAGAATATTTAGAAGGATGGCTCAATGGTCGTGGTGCCAAGGGTATTGATAGCTTGGAGGGGAAACCAGGTCTTCATCCGGCCCTGATGGAAGATTTGGCCACTGGCAGGATGTCAGTAGCACAAATTGCTCAAAGGGTAATTCATAGTGTTAAGGGCGAGGATACTAGTGAAGTACATGACTTTAAGTTGATCAAGCAGCTCCTTGAAGAAGAATTAGAAGATATATTAAGGATACGTAAAAATGATATACCATCCGAATCATTTGATCCTATGGAAATCAGATATAAAAAATCTTATAAGATTGCTATGCACTGGATAAAAAATTACACGGATTTGAATTTCCGTAGTCTAGGTTCTTATACTCATATGCAGTTAGAAGAGATTGCTGCTGCCCCAGAGGCTTTTTAGTTTTAATCAGAATAAATTATATCTTTCTGTCATTTTGAGATAATACTTTTTCAGTTTAGGATGAATAGTGTTTTATTTGATAATTCATAAGCTTGCAAGGGGCAAGTAGTGGTGATATACTTTCGCCGATCCGATCACCATATTGGGTCTGGAGGAGGTCTTCGTGGAGAATAGTTTTATTCCTAAATGTCAGAAATGTACTACTGGCGATCTTGTCCCACTATCAGATTTTGGGAGTCAAGGAGCGCCTATTCATTATAAAGCTTGGGTCTGTACTAATCCTGAGTGTGGATTTAATATAAAGATCCGTAATGGGGATGTTTATAGGGATGAGCCAATTACTAGTGGCGCAATGCATTCACCTCGTATTCGGTCCTAAATTTAACTGTAAATTAATTTGTAAGTGACATGTATGACCTGATTATATTTGCATTTGGTGGCTGTCCTTGATCCACAGCGTACAAATACCACGGCTCTAGGAGAATGTTGGTGGGCGTACTGGATGATAAGCAGTTGAGAAGAAAGTGGAAGAGGATCGTTGCTATTTGTTTAGCTAGTAGTGGTCTATTTGTTATTCTATTAGTGGCGATATACTATTTATATGGAGTATTAGCTACTTCGAAACTTGACGAACTGGTTTATACGGCACCATCAGAATCTTCTGTTCTAACCACGCCTCATGAATATATGGTTTCAACTATTGATCCGGAAGGAATCACTATGTTCCCAGGAATTCTGCTTAATCCTAAATACTGGGATGAGCCTATATGGGCTGGCATAGACCCCTTACCATCGTGGGAATTACCGTCGGGATTCAAAATGGTTGAAGCGGATAAATTTGATAGCGATGTGATAAAACTTGGGAAAGCAATCAATATAAGTATACCAAGTATAGGTTTATCATCTGAGGTTAAAGAGTTAAGTATTGTTGATTTGGAAAGTAGTCGTACCTATGAAACACCAAAGAATACCATAGGACATATCCCTGAAACAGGTAATCCTGGTGAGTTGGCAAGCGGATGGTTTTTTGGACATTTAGAAAGCCCAATAAGGGGAGAAGGCAATGTTTTCAAAAATTTACCAAAACTTACCAATTTTCTTAGGGAAGGTAAGCAAGTATTTATTATTTTAGACAGTATAGATGGATCTTTCCTATATCGAGTACATAAAACAAATGTGGTTCATAAGTCTGAACTTATTATAGAAATCAATAAAGATAGTTCAATTAGTTTAGTTTCATGCGTTCCAAAGCTTGTGTATGATCATCGTCTTATTGTTGAAGCCAAACTTGTTGGGATTAAAAAATAGTAATGAGTATGAATTCTATTCGATAAATAATTATTAAAGGAGAGAAATAATTTGGTCGAAAATAAAACTAAAGTGCTAAATAATATAAAAGATGGATGGATGAGTTTACAATCAGTATTGAATTTTGTTCCTGAAAGTATTATGGAAGATTCAGGAGTAATTGATGGGTGGTCTGTAAAGGATATAATTGGTCATATAACTACTTGGGAGGATATTATTATAGATATAATTCAGGCTAAATTAAGCGGGGGAGAATATATAAGACCATATGAGGATTTAAATGATTTTAATGTGCAGGAGGTAGAGATGAAAAAACCTCTATCTTTAGGAGAAATTAAACATAAATTTTTGAAATCACATGAATATCTTATTAAATTCTTGAATGATCTACCAGAGTATGTATTTGAAGCTAGTTCAGAATCTGTTAGAGTTATTAGCGTTGAATCCTGGAACCATTACCAAGAACACGCTCAAGATATTAAAAAATGGCTTAATTCTAGGAGTTAAATAGTTAATATAAAATCTTTTCAGTTTGCGAAAGCTAAAAATAATTATCAGGGTAATTCGGTTAGTGGTTTTGCCTAATTGGATCCCTCTTTGGATGTTGAGTAGACGATGTATTACCCTTCAAGGGAAGAAATAAAAACGCTAGTCAATAAGGGCGATATAGGAAACAAATTAGGAAATCTGATCCCTATATATCGAGAGATAAATGCGGATTTAGAGACTCCAGTATCAGCATACTTAAAAATTGCTCGTGCACCGTATTCTTTTCTTTTGGAAAGTGTGGAAGGTGGAGAAAGATTAGCCAGATATAGCTTTATTGGAACAGAGCCACTTAGTGTGATTAAAACAGGGTTAACCACAGAACATGGATCAACAGATCCATTAAAGTTGATTGAAGAGGCAATGATCGAATTCAAGCCAATTCATGTCTCTGGACTCCCCAGATTTACAGGTGGAGCTGTAGGATATCTTAGTTATGAAGCAGCAGGTCATTTTGAGAATTTACCTACACCTCTGAATGACTCTATTGGTGTACCAGAAGCGATATTTATGTTAACTACTACCTTATTAGTATTTGATCATCTAGAACACAAAATTAAGGTTGTTAGTCATGCCCATTTAGATGATGATATTGAAACATCTTATGACGCAGCTGTGGCAAGAATTGATGAACTAGTAAGACGATTACAGGAACCTCTAAATTCTGAAATTAAACAATCAATAACATTGTCAAAAGTTCAAAAAGATGATGTGAGCTACACTTCAAATATGTCCAAATCACATTTTGAATCTATAGTAAATTCTACAAAACAATATATTTATGGCGGAGACATCATACAGGCTGTTATTTCACAGAGACTTGCAAGAAATACTCAAGCAGCACCATTTGATATATATAGATCATTGAGAACAGTAAATCCATCTCCATACATGTATTATTTGAATATGGGTGAATTCCAAATTATTGGTGCATCGCCAGAGCTTCTAGTACAGGTCGAGGATGGGTTAGTAGCAACTCATCCAATAGCTGGAACACGGCCTAGGAGTCAAGATCCTTCCAATGACAAGGCTCTTGAAAAGGAATTACGTAATGATGAAAAAGAACAGGCAGAGCATATTATGTTGGTTGATTTAGGGAGAAATGATATTGGACGTGTAAGTGAACCTGGTACTGTAGAAGTTACTCAACTTATGGATGTGGAACGTTATTCTCACGTTATGCACTTAGTATCTCATGTAGTAGGCAAACTTAAGGAAGGCTATAATGCCTATGATGCATTAAGGGCTTGTTTCCCAGCTGGTACTGTTTCTGGGGCTCCAAAAATTAGAGCTATGGAGATCATTGCAGAAATGGAAACAGAAAAAAGAGGTCCATATGCTGGAGCTGTAGGATATTTTAGTTTTTCAGGTAATATGGATACTGCTATTACAATACGAACCATTGTTTTTAAAGATGGGGTGGCATATGTCCAGGCTGGGGGTGGGATAGTTGCTGACAGTGATCCTGAAAGTGAATATCAAGAGACTTTACATAAAGCAGGCGCTTTGTTGAAAGCTATAGATAAGGCAGAGGATGAATTCTAAATAAGTAGCTAATTAATTACGGGAAAGATTTATTAAGAAGTTTTAGGGAAAACATTGATACTATTAATTGATAATTATGATAGTTTTACATTTAATCTTTATCAGTACCTTTCTGAATTGGGTGCTGAAGTTAAAGTTATTCGTAATGATCAAATAGAATTGGATGAGATAAGTGTATTAAATCCTGAAAAGATTGTTATTTCTCCAGGGCCAGGTGCACCTGATAAAGCAGGTATTTCAAAGGACGTTATAAGGTTATTTGGTAAGGATAGACCAGTTTTAGGGGTATGCTTAGGCCATCAGTGTATCGGGGCTGCTTTTGGGAGTATTATCAAATCTGGTACTGAAATAATGCATGGCAAAAAGTCCTTAATATATCATGATGGTCAGGGTGTTTTATATTGATTATCCAATCCATTTGTGGCCATTCGCTATCTTTCTTTGGTTGAACTAAAAGATTTAATCCCCGACTGTTTGGATATTTCCGCTTGGACAGATAAAGGAATAATTATGGGACTTAGGCATAAAGATTATCCAATTGAGGGTGTCCAGTTTCATCCAGAATCTATAATGACAAAAGAAGGGAAGTCCATTTTAAACAATTGGTTAAAAAGCTAAATCTATTAGATTCCATTACTTTTGTAAGATTATTTATATTTTATTGATTAAATATCGTTAGATTGAAAATATATAATTTAGTAGTTAATCATTTCAAATTTCTTGTATAAGGCTTTTGGAATTCTAACAATTATTGTCTTATCCAATTATAGTTGTTTATATGCCTCTAAATAAAATATATTTTGAGCGGTATATTAATTCAGGTTAACATCTATAAAATGTGATACATATATTATTGTATAATTGATAAGATATTAAACAATTGGACTTAGTTGAAACTAATATTTAAAAGATAATAAAAGGATAAAATTCTTTAAATATACGAGTCATTTGTAAAAGGTTAATAATATGATAAGAGAAGCGATTGATAAAGTGGTTCAATCCATAGATTTGACTAAAGAGGAAGCCTCTTTAGTCATGAATGAAATCATGGGTGGAAATGCTACAGATGCCCAAATAGGAGGCTTTTTGTCAGCACTTAGAATGAAAGGAGAAACAGCTATAGAAATAGCCGGTATGGCTGAGGTAATGAGATCTAAAGCCTTACAAGTTTCTGTAGATGATCCACTAGTGGATACATGCGGAACCGGAGGAGATGGATTAGGTACTTTTAATATATCCACAACAACTGCCTTCGTTGTAGCTGGGGCTGGAGTTAAAGTTGCTAAGCATGGGAATAGAGCTGCATCAAGTAAATGTGGTAGCGCAGATGTTTTAGAAGAATTAGGGGTAAAAATAAATCTATCACCACAAGGAGTCGAAAGTTGTATAAATACAGCTGGTATAGGATTTATGTTTGCTCCAGCGTTTCATCCTGCTATGAAATATGCAGCCGGTCCCAGGAAAGAATTGGGGATTCGCACCGTGTTTAATTTTTTAGGGCCTTTAACTAATCCAGCTCGTGTATTACATCAGGTTATTGGTGTAGCTGACAGATCTATTTGCGAAAAAATGGCTGAAGTACTTGATATTATGGGAGCGAAGCATGCGCTTATTGTACATGGTAGGGATGAAGGGTTAGATGAATTGTCTTTAAGTGGCCCAACAGATATTTGGGAAGTCAAAAATGGAAAAATACAGACCTATTCTATAACTCCAAATCAAGTTGGCTTAGAGAATGCGGAACAAGACTCTTTATTAGGAAATTCTACCCAGGTTAACGCATCAATTTTAAAAGAAATTGTAAATGGAGGTAAAGGTCCAACTAGAGATGTTGTATTACTTAATGCCTCAGCAGCTTTGGTATCTGCTGATCTGGTAAAGGATCTAAAAGATGGAATAAAGATGGCAGCTGAGTCTATAGATAGCGGAGCTGCTAATAATAAATTAGAGTCGTTAATCAATGCAAGTCAAAGGGCTGAATAATGGTTAAATTAACAAACTCTATATTGGATAAAATTTTAAGGGACAAACAAAAAGAAGTTGAAACGCTTAAAAAGATGTTTCCTTTAGGGAAAGTTAAAGAATATATTGACTCCAAACAGTTCCCGGTAAATTTTAGTGGAGCTTTAATGGGAGATACGATTCGGCTGATAGCAGAAATCAAAAAAGCATCTCCTTCTAAAGGTATCTTGGATCTAGATTTGGATCCAGTTAAAACCAGTTTAATCTACGCTGAAAATGGTGCTGCTGCTATAAGTGTTATTACTGAAGGAAAACATTTTTTTGGTAATATAAATTATTTATCACAGGTCAAAGATAAATTAAAATCCTTTGGTATACCGGTATTGAGAAAAGATTTCATATTCGATCCATATCAGATTTATGAGTCCAAAGCCTATGGAGCAGATGCCATATTGTTAATTGTAGCTGCTCTAG
>CAYTFF010000004.1:23821-26294 GCA_964437045.1 uncultured Dehalococcoidia bacterium | reverse complement strand
TTTATACTACCTTGGATGTTACTAAACACCTTGCGCCTCTTATACCAGATGGTAAGATTATAGTTAGCGAAAGTGGGATTGAGACCAAAGAAGATTTGGAATTTCTTAGGAAATGTGGAGTTAATGCTGTTTTGATAGGGGAAACTTTAATAAAGTCTACAAATATTACAATGGCAGTTAGAAAATTCACAGGTTTTACGGGGAAATATTAACTAAATGACTATACTTAAGATATGTGGTCTTAAAGAGCTGTCTCATATGGTTGTCGCTTCAGATTCTGGAGCTGATTTGTTAGGTTTTGTATTTGTGCCGGGAGTTCGTCGACAGTTGGATATAGAATGGGCTAAAGATGTAATAATGAGATATCGTACATCCAGAGGATTAGGTGGTCCAAAACTTGTAGGCCTCTTTGCTGATCAGACTGTAGAGGATGTAAACTATATAATTAATCATTGTGGTCTAGACAAAGCACAACTTTGTGGTGATGAACCAATGGAGTATTGGGGTGAAATTCGCAAACCAATAATAAAACAGATAAAGGTTGATGATAGAGGAGAACGAAAAGAGGTTATTGAACGCCTTTCGATCCAGGTAGAAGAAGTTGTTTCTAAGGGTCATCTTTGTGTTTTGGACAAATATAAGGAAGGTACTCATGGAGGTACTGGCTCAACTTTTGACTGGGCCATTGGTGCAGAAATAGCGAATCGATTTCCAATAATAATGGCTGGTGGGCTTAATCCTAGAAATATCTCAGAAGCTATAGCTACTGTAAAGCCATGGGGAGTTGATGTATCTAGCGGGGTAGAGGAAAATTGGATCAAGGATGCAAGTAAAATTCGGGATTTTGCGAAGCAAGTTAAACTTTAATAAATAAACTAACCCTATTTAAACAAAAAGATGTCAAACAAAGTGTGGGGTTGGATTTAATTAATTGCGATATAATAAAGGAAATTTCAAAATAGCTTGAAAAGGCAGTAAATATAATGGTTTATTCTAGGGTACCCAATGCAAAAGGTCATTTTGGTGAATATGGAGGTCAATTTGTTCCAGAAACTATAATGTATGCTTTGGAGGAACTGGAAAAAGAGTACTCTATTATAAAAAACGATCAGAAATTCCAAGAACAACTTAATGATCTTTTACTAAACTATGTAGGTCGTCCAACACCTCTTTATTTTGCGTCAAATCTTACAAAATATTCGAATGGCGCTAAAATATATTTGAAGCGTGAAGATTTAGCTCACACTGGTGCTCACAAGATAAACAATGCAATAGGACAAGGGCTTCTCGCTAAACGTATGGGCAAGACGCGTATTATTGCAGAGACAGGAGCAGGACAGCACGGAGTAGCCACTGCAACGGTCTGCTCTATGTTAAACATGGAATGTGTTGTATATATGGGTGCCGAAGATATCAAACGACAGTCCCTAAATGTTTTCAGAATGCGTTTATTAGGTGCCGAGGTCCGTCCAGTAGACTCTGGTAGTAGCACTCTTAAGGACGCAATTAACGAATGTATGCGAGATTGGGTTACAAATGTTAAGGACACTTATTATCTGATTGGAAGCGTTGTTGGTCCACATCCATATCCTATGATAGTTCGTGATTTTCAGTCGGTCATTGGTAAAGAATCAAGGGAGCAAATCTTGAAGGTAGAAGGAAAGCATCCCGATCATAAAGTTGCCTGTGTAGGTGGTGGAAGTAATAGTATTGGGATGTTCTATGCTTTTATAGATGATAAAGATGTTGAATTGGTTGGGGTTGAGGCTGGAGGTATGGGTATAGAAAGTAAGAAACATGCAGCTACATTAGTAGCAGGTAAGGTAGGAGTGCTTCACGGAAGTAAATCATATCTTCTGCAAGATAATAACGGACTTGTTAATGAAGCCCATAGTATTTCAGCAGGATTAGACTATCCTGGAGTTGGTCCAGAACATAGTTATTTAAAAGATATTGGTCGCGCTAAATATACTTATGTAGATGACAAGGGTGCGATAGACGGATTTAAGCTGTTATCAAATACTGAAGGTATAATTCCAGCTTTAGAATCAGCACATGCAATATTTCATTCTATTAAGCTTGCGAGTACATTAACCAAAGATAAGATAATTCTAGTTTGCTTAAGTGGTAGGGGTGATAAAGATATATATTCGGTTGCAGAAGAACTAAATATTTCTTTGTAACTAATAGCTTTTTGTGGAATTAAATTTAAGGTAACAAAAAATTTTCATTTGCTAGGGCTAACATTTCGTTGATTTTATCTATAATACCGTCAATTGATACGTGGATAGTTTCATTTCCAGACCTTAATTTAAGTTCTACGCCACCTTTTTCTAGTGATCGCTTACTTATTACAGCTCTAATTGGTAATCCTAATAGATCGGCATCATTAAATTTTACCCCAGGTGATTCTTCACGATCATCATAAAGAACTTCAACCCCCGCTTCTATAAGTGAGCTATAAAGTTGTTCG
>CAYTFF010000004.1:9765-23811 GCA_964437045.1 uncultured Dehalococcoidia bacterium | reverse complement strand
ACTGTCGGGTCTTGGCCTAAGAGACAAAGGTTAACATGATATGGGGCTAACGATGGCGGGAATATTATCCCCTTATCATCGTGATTGCTCTCTAATGCTGCAGAGAGTAGTCTTCCTACCCCAATACCATAGCATCCCATTAAAATAGATTTATGATTATGATTTTGGTCAAGAAATGATGCATCAAATTTTTGACTATAACTTGTGCCAAGCTTAAAAACATGACCTACTTCAATCCCCTTTATAATTTGAAGTTGTGTCTCGCAGTTAATGCAATATTGATCCTCGTTCACTAAAGAAATGTCAGTTATTGTGTTGACCTGGAAATCTCGAGGGTAGTTCACATTAGCCAGGTGATAATCAGATTTATTAGCCCCTGCCACAAAATTATAACCAGACTGTATAGAAATATCAGCTATACATTTTATATTTTTTAATCCTATTGGAGATGCAAATCCATCTACTATTCCAGCGGCGTTCAATTCTTCAGTTGAAGCTATACGCAATTCAGATCCATTTAGTATATTCAGAAGCTTTACTTCATTTACTTCAAGATCACCTCTCAGAATTACCAAGACGATCTCTGTATCAATGATATAAAAAACTACCTTTAATGTTTTACTTGTAGGGATATCTAGAAACTCTGAAACTTGCTTGATTGTTTTCATCCCTGGGGTATGGATGTCCTTTAGCTTGAGTAGAGAGTCTTTTGTCTCCCCTTTTGCATGTATCGAAACAGCTTTTTCTGAATTAGCAGCATAATCTCCCTTTGGGCAAATTATAATTAGATCCTCACCATTTTCATTAGGCAAAATAAACTCATGTGAATCTTTTCCACCAATTGCACCGCTATCTGCTTCCACCATAATAGTTTTTAGGCCACATCTTTTATAAATATTTTCATAAGCCGCAATCATTGATCTGTAGCTATTCTCTAAGCTTTTCTCAGATTCGTTAAAGCTATATGCATCTTTCATATCAAACTCCCTGACTCTAATAAGCCCAGCACGTGGGCGAACCTCATCTCGGAATTTAGTTTGAATTTGATATAATGTTACCGGGAGATCTCGGTAACTTTGAACATGAGAATTAACCATACTTGTTATAAGTTCCTCGTGGGTAGGAGCTAATACGAGGGGTCTTTCTCTTCTATCTTTAAGCCGGAACAAATTAGATCCGAATGAATCGGTCCTCCCTGACTTGTCCCAAAGCTCCTGTGGCTGTAATGCTGGAAGTCTCAACTCTTGAGCTCCCGTGGAATCCATCTCATCACGTATTATTTGTTCAATCTTTCTTAAAGAACGCCATGCCATTGGCATATAGCTGTATAAACCCGAAGCAACCTGATAAATGAGCCCGGCTTTAAGCATAAAGAGATGACTAGATGTTTCTACATCAGATGGAGTTTCTCGAGATGTCTTACCAAAAAGTTGTGTGTACCTCATAAATATTTCTGCTTACTGATTAAATCTTATAATGTAGTTTATCCCTATTTAGAGTTTGTGGGATTTATATTACTTATCCTCTTAAAGCATAAGATTAAGATTAGGTACCTCGAGGTAGTCCTAACCCTCTTAATGCGATTATATTACGCATAATCTCAGATGTGCCACCTGTTATGGTTGTTGAATAGCTATCATACCAGGCTTTTAATATCTTACCTTTTAAAGGCGTATATTTTGGATCCATTTCTAGTAATCCATGCATTCCTAAGATCTCCATCATTTTTCTTCCATTTCTTTGGGTAATTTGTGCCACGAAAACTTTGGAAATAGTAGCCTCTTTATTGGGTACAATTCCCTGATTTTGCATCCATGCTATTTTATAAGATAATAGACGTCCAACTTCTACTTCTACAAACATTTCTGCAACTTTATTACGGATGATTGGATCATCCCATAAAACATTACCATTTCTAGAGGTAATTTTTAGATAATGAACAAATTCCCTAAGAATAGGATAGTTCACTGCAACCCTTTCTATCCCAGACCGTTCAAAATCAAGATTAGCCATAACTACGTACCAACCATGATTTTCTTCTCCGACCATCATTCTCTTTGGTACCCTAACGTCTTCGAAGGTTACTATAGCAAAATTTTTTTCGCTGGCCATATTTTCGAAAGGCTCAATTTTTATACCAGGTAATGTCAAATCTACCAAAAATACACTTATCCCCTTGTGGCTTGGTCCATCAGTTTTAGTTCGTGTGGCTAGCCATATCCATTCGGTATTATGGGCGCCATTCCAAATTTTAGAACCATTAATAATATAGTCATCACCATCAGAGATTGCCCTAGTTTGCATAGAAGCTAAGTCAGATCCGGTTTCTGGCTCACTGTAACCAATTGACATAGCTAATTCACCTTTAGCCACTCTAGGGATAAACCATTTTTTTTGTTCTTCTGTTCCTGATATGATGATACTCGGTATCATCTGTCTTTCTGCGGTATAATGGTATCCAATTGGTGCTGCATTAGTAATCATTTCTTCCAGGTATATCATCTGGTCAATTTGACCTAATCCTTGTCCTCCATATTCCTTAGGCCACGCCAATCCAATCCATCCTTTATCACCTAATTTTTTAGAGAATTTCCTTGAATATTTTACACCAGCTACTTCACCTGGTTCCTCAAGCATTTCGGGGGTCATTTCCTGTTCTATAAAACTTTTGATATCTTGTCTAAAGATCTTCTGATCATCAGTGAAGCTAAAATCCATATAATTTCCTCATATATTTAGTTAATAACAAAACCTTACTTATTTTGTCAAAATTGAATTACTGTTTTTATATCTGACGTAATACTGAATTTATCTGAGTCATATTGTTTTTATACAATTGATGGCGTATCAACCTGATCTTGGCTTGCTAGTCTTACCTCTTCCATCAATGTTTCAAGCATCTCATTTTCTTGCACAACTTTTACTTTTTGTCCCTTCCGAAATATTATTGCTCTGCCTGCACCAGCAGCTATACCAATATCAGCGTCTTTTGCCTCACCTGGTCCATTAACTTCGCATCCCATCACAGCTACTTTAATGTTTGTTTTTACGTCTTTTAAAAGTTGATCTACTTTGTTGGCAAGCGAAATAACATCCACGTCTGCTCGGCCACAACTTGGGCATGCTACCAATACAGCCCCTTGTTTTCTTATATCAAGGGCTTTCAATATTGCAAATCCTGTTTCAACCTCTTCTTTAGAATCACTACTTAGAGAAACACGTATGGTATCACCAATTCCATCATATAATAGCATTCCTATTCCAATTGAGCTTCTTATACTACCTGTTTTACTAGTTCCTGACTCAGTTATTCCTAGATGAAGAGGATATGGTACCATTTCTGCAATTTTTCTATATGCTTCAACAGTGGTTTCTATGTCAAAAGCTTTCATAGACAATTTAATTAGGTCAAAATCTAGTTCTTCAAGTATACTTATTTCCCAGATAGCCGTATTCACCATATGGTCTACAATAGTATAATCTTCTTTACTAGACTCTCTTAATGTTGGTAGCTTATTTACTCCATCTTTATGTCGGGACATTCCACCAGTTTTCCCAATACCATCAACAGGCGGGAGACTACCAAAATTAACTCCTATTCTTATAGGTACTTCTCTCGTTTTGGCTTCTTGTACAATAGCTTCCACTTTGGATCTATCCCTTATATTGCCTGGATTTATTCTTAGACAATCTATCCCAGATTTTAGAGATTCAAGAGCTAATTGGTAATGAAAATGTATGTCAGCTATAACTGGTATCCGAACCTGCTTTTTGATTTCACCTAAAGCTTTTGCTGCTTCCATATCAGGCACCGCACACCTAATAATTTCGCAACCTATATCCTCTAATTCCTTAATTTGGTTGATAGTTGCTTGGATATCTCTAGTGTCGGTTTTAGTCATAGATTGGACAGCGATAGGGGAACTTCCTCCAATGGTAACATCCCCGACTTGAATAGGTTTTGAAACTCTTCTTTTTAACACAATTAATACTCCAGATAGGAAAACATTATTGTCAAATAATTTTTCAATATGAAAATGTTTTACTTGCTTTGGTAGGAAATATGGTAGCAGGAATTGAATGCCATTTACAACGTTTCAAATACTATTTACCACATTGGTTGCCGAAAGCATAAATTTACCTAAATAGGCTTTCTCCTCGAATAATTCTGATTATATCAAAATAACTTATAATGACTATAAGACCAATCAGTAAGAAAAATCCTGTCATATGTACTAAACCTTCTATTTTGGGGGTTACTCTTTTGCCACGTCTAACCAATTCTATACCCAGGAATAGAAGCCTTCCTCCATCCAGCATCGGTATGGGCAGTATATTAATTATGGCTAGATTTATACTTATGAAGGCAGCTAGTTCAAGTAATCGTATAAACCTAGATCTATTAGCTTCCCCTTCGAACTGTAATTGTGCTACCTGTCCAGTGATCTGAGCTATGCCAATAGGACCAGAAAATTGAGGTGATGCATCACCAATTATCCATCTGGTAATTTCATTCTTGGTTAAAATCAATGTTTCCCAAACCCTAATTGTACCTTTAGGTATAGCTTGCCAAGGAGGGTAAGAAATCCATTCCATTTGACTTGATTTAGCTCCAATTAATATTCCTGTTGGACCTTGCCCTTCTGGCGTGCGGAGACGTGGAGTTATATTTACCACCTCGTAAGAAGTAAATGCAGGAGAACTTGATGATAAGGGTAGTGTAGAACTTTTTTGAATCACCCACTCTGATTCACTTCCCAGTTTCAAATTAATTCTTTGAACCAGATCTCCAATATTTCTGATTGAGTGTCCATCTACTTTTTCTATTACATCACCAGTGCTTAATCCTGCAAATTCTGCGGGTGAGTTTGGCATTACTTGTTGTATTTGAACTAAACCAACTATCTTTTGTTGAGGAATCATAAATAAAATGACGAAGATAAGTATAGCCAGTAACATATTCATAATGGCCCCTGATGAAATCACAATAAAACGTTGGAATATGCTCCTGGCTGCTAGACTTCTTGGGTCGGTTGGATCCTCTTCTCCAACCATTTTTACAAAACCTCCAAGTGGCAGTAAGTTAAGGCTATATAAGGTTTCCCCACGTCGGAAACCAAATATTCTGGGAGGATATCCAAATCCAAATTCTAGGACCTTAATCCCATAAAATTTTGCTGTTATATAGTGCCCTAACTCATGTACGAAAATTAGAATGGCAATTATTGGTATAAATGTAAAAATTGCTAAAATCAAATGCTATAACTCCATTAATTTATTTGCATATGTTTTTACCCATTTGGATGCTTCTATAATTTCAGTAAGAGAGGGGTTCGTAATAACTTTATGCTTTTGGATAAGTTCTTTAATAACAGATTCTATCTCAAGAAAAGAAATTTTCGATTCTAGAAACAGTTTAACCGCCAATTCATTGGCAACGCTAAGAACGGCTGGCCAAGTACCACCCTTAATACAGGTTTCCAATGCCAGATTAAAACATGGAAAAAGTCTATGGTCTAGTGGTTGAAAATTTAGTGTACCAATTTCAATTGGATTAAGTTTAGGTATTTTAGGATTAGCCATTCTTTTTGGATAAAAGAGGGAATATTGAATTGGAAGTCTCATGTTAGGGGAACCAAGTTGTGCTTTTATAGATCCATCCTCGAATTCCACCATTGAGTGGATTATACTTTGTGGATGCTTAACCACCTCTATCTTATCCCAAGGGGTATCAAACAACCAGTGGGCTTCTACTACTTCAAAGGCTTTATTTACTAAGGTGGCTGAATCAATTGTAATTTTCTGACCCATAGTCCATGTAGGATGTTGTAATGCCTCTGCTGGTTTCACTTTACTTAATTCATCTAATGATTTATCACGAAGAGCTCCTCCAGAGGCTGTAATTATAATTCTTGATAGGCTTTTATTTTCCCCAATAAGACACTGCCAAATTGCACTTGGTTCACTATCTACTGGCCTAAGTTCCCATCCCTTCTTTTTTGCAATAGTGGTTATTAACTTTCCAGCCATAACTAGCACTTCCTTATTAGCTAAAGCCACTTGTTTATCATTTTCTAAAGCCGCTATAGTAGGTTTAAGTCCAGCTTCCCCTACAGTAGCTATCATTACTAAGTCTGCGCTTGGATGTTGGACCATATCTGTCATATCACAAATTGTACAATTTTCAGGAAGTATAGATGATAACTTTGTTTGATTACCTAAAGAGAAAACTAGTTTCGGATTAAATTCCCTAACTTGCTTAAGTAATAATTCAATATTATGACCCGCGGCTAAACCTATTACATTGAAATCATTTGGGAAAGAACGTACTACATCAAGGGTTTGTACCCCAATAGATCCAGTAGACCCTAATATCACTAATCCTTTAGCTAAGTTACCCATATAGCAAAATAATACACTATCATGGTATTTAAGACTATGCTATCTATACGATCAAGTATTCCCCCATGACCAGGTACCCAATGTCCAGAGTCTTTCACATTTGATAATCTCTTAAGATAGGATTCAATTAGATCGCCAATTTGTGCCAAGATACCAATTAAGACACCCAGGAAAATGCTTTGCCATATCTCTAAATTTAGGTTTAATATAAATGAGGCTAGCATAACACCAATTGGTGCAGCCAAAAGTCCTACTAGAGATCCTTCCACTGTTTTGCCAGGACTTATTGTAGGGGCTAATTTATGTTTCCCAAATGTTTTTCCAGCGAAAAAAGCAAATGTATCTGTTGAAAAAACCCCAATAATCATAACTAAAACCCATTCAGAACCTTGTGTTAGATTTCGGGTTAAAATTATATAGCTTAGTAACAATCCAACATATATTGGACCAATGATAGAATAACCCCACGCTAAATAGTGGTTGTTTTTATGTTTACTGATAATTAACCAGATTAGAGAGATTGTTAGACCGGTTATAAGTGTATATATAAGATACTCATCACCTATAACCCTTTCTGTAATAAGGTAGGTGACTAATACGAAAGCCAGAGTCCATAGGATTGAAAGTAGTTGGAATGATTCTAGATTTCTTTTACGTGCCAATCGATTAAATTCGATTATTCCTAATAGAGACAGTATTAGTACAAATAATGATAACAAAGGATTGCCTAAGAGGATTATGGTGATTACAAGAGGTATCCCTAATACAGCTGTTATGATTCTATTTATCATAGTAGGGTTTGGGTGAATACTGTTAGATTTTACCAAAGCGTCTGTGCCTATGACTATAGGCTATCAAGGCATTTTTGACTTCGGATTCATCAAATTCAGGCCATGTTTTAGAAGTTGAATAATATTCACTATATGCTGATTGCCAAAGAAGGAAGTTGCTTATGCGCATTTCCCCTCCTGTCCGAATAATAAGATCAGGGTTTGGTATATCTGCTGAATAAAGATAGCCTTCGAATAATTCCTCAGTGATTTTGTCTGGGTTTACTTTATCTGAAATCAATTTTTTAACTGCATTAATTATTTCTGATCTTCCACCATAGTCGAAGGCAACATTCAAATTCATGGTGGTATTATTTTTGGTAAGTTCTACAGCATTGGCTATAGCAGTTTTGAGTTCTGTTGACAACCTATCTAGACGTCCAAAGTGTCTAATTCTCACGCCTTCCATATGCAGGTTGTTAATTTCTTTACGTACAACTTGATGTAATAGTTCCATTAGACCGAAGACTTCTTTGTTTGGGCGATTCCAATTTTCTGTTGAGAAAGCGAATAATGTAAGATAACTTACACCATATTCAGTAAATGCTTTAATTACCTTTCTTACATTCTCTGTTCCAGCCTGATGTCCTTTAAGCCTGGGTAGTCCTCTTTGCTTAGCCCACCGTCCATTGCCATCCATTATAATTGCTACATGTATAGGTAATGGTTCAATTGGTGATTGTAGATTGGAAGTCGAGTGTTCTTTTGTACCTAACATCTTAATAACCCAAACATTTTAGACTTGGATAATTTCTGATTCCTTTTGCTCTAAGAGTTCGTTAACCTTTTCAATGTATGAATCTGTATGTTTTTGAAGTTGTTCTTGTCCAGCGTCTCTAGCATCTTGTGATAATTCTTTGTTTTTTTCCATCGCCCTAATTTTCTCTAGGCCATCCCTACGTACATTTCTTATAGCTATACGACCATCTTCTGCTTTTTTCCTTACCATTCTAACAACCTCTTTACGTCTTTCTTCAGTTAGAGGTGGTATTGTGATCCTAATTATAGTTCCATCATTGCTAGGTGTAAGACTAAGGTCTGATTTCAAAATACTTTTTTCTATTTCACCTAAAGCCTGTTTATCCCAAGGTTGTATTGTAATTAAACGGGCTTCTGGGATTGAAACAGACGCTATTTGATTCAAGGGAGTTGGAATACCATAATAATCAACCTTCAGGTTTTCAACCAAACTTGGGTTAGCTCTATCAGTCCGTATAGAACCAATTTCCCGTTTCAGTAGCTCTAATGATTTTTCCATCCTGGAGCGGACGTCTGTCATGATATCTTCTACATTTTGACTAACCATGTGACTATCCTCCTAGATTGATTTTGGTTGATCTAATAGGCGAGTTGAGGTTTCTGCAATTAATGTGCCTATTTGCTCATTCAATAGAACCTTTTCAAGCGTACAGGATTCAAATAGGTCAAAAACAATTATTGGTAAATTGTTTTCCATACAGACCGCCAAAGCAGCACTATCCATAATTTTTAATCTACGGGCTAATGCATCTTGATAAGTAAGAAAGGTGAATTTTTTTGCCCCACTTATTTTATTGGGGTCTGAGTCATAAACACCGTCTACTTTGTTTTTACCCATTAGTAATACTTCTGCCCCTAAGTCTACAGACCTCAAGGCAGCTGCTGTATCGGTAGTTACATAAGTGTTACCAGTTCCAGCTGCTAATATAACTACCCGACCTTTTTCTAGATGACGAATTGCTCTTCGTCTGATATAAGATTCCGCAACAGCTTGGATTGAAAGGGCAGTTTGGGTACGTGTAACAACTCCTATCTTTTCTAGAGCATCTTGTAATGCAAGTGCATTAATCATAGTGGCCAGCATTCCAGCATGATCAGCTGTACCCCTTTCCATCCCATCTAATTCCGCCTCAGCACCCCTCCAAATATTGCCACCTCCTACTACAACTGATAATTCCACGCCTAATGAAGTTGCAATTTTTATCTGAGTTGCTACGTATTCAATGGCTTGTGGATCTATACCATATAGCTTATCCCCTTTAAGGGCTTCTCCACTTAGTTTGAGAAGGGCTCGCTTATACTTGGAAGTGACCATATTTTGTACTCGCTTGTTATTCGCCCAAAAGGAATCTGGAAAATCTCCTGATTCTAATATTCTCGCCTACTTTACCAACCACTTCGTTCAAGAGATCTTGTATAGCTATTGAGGGATCTTTTATATAAAGCTGCTGAAGGAGAATGGTTTCCTTGGGGGAATCTTTTGGTATATCAGAAACATCTTGGTCTCCTATGAATTTTGGATCCATGGCAGCTATTTGCATTGCTAAGTTATGAGCCAATTGTTTGAATTCAGGAGTTCTGGCTACAAAGTCAGTTTCACAGTTAACTTCTACAATGGCACCTATCCGATTCCCAACGTGGACATATGTTTCAATTAATCCTTCTGTAACTTGCCTATCAGATTTCTTTGCAGCAAGGGAGATACCTTTTTGTTTGAGGATTTCTTGTGCCTCTTCTAAATCACCCTTAGCTTTTTCTAGTGCTTTCTTGCAGTCCATAATGCCTGCACCTGTTGAGTCTCTTAGAGATTTGATGGCAGATGTATCTAGGTTCATTAATTTATTTATGCCCCTTCAATAGATGCTGGGACAGCTAATTCATCAGTACCTTCTGAATCTTCCTCTAATTCTTCTTCTGAAGGAACTTCTCTTTGGGCTAAACCATTGGCAACACTGTTAGCTATTTGATTGCATAAGAGTCTAACAGAACGAATAGCATCATCGTTACCTGGAATTGGGTAGTCAATTTGACTAGGGTTACAGTCTGTATCTACAAGTGCTACAACGGGGACACCAACTCTTTTAGCTTCAGCAACAGCTATACTTTCTTGTCCAATATCTATTACGAAAATGGCTCCAGGAAGTTTTGTCATTTCTTTGATGCCGCCAAGATATTTTTCTAGTTTGGCCAATTTATTAGTCAGCCCCAATGCTTCCTTTTTGGGGAGTTTATCTAGTTCGCCTTTTTCTTTTTGTTCCTCAAGGCGTACCATATAGTCAATACGGGACTGAATTGTAGTAAAATTTGTTAGGGTTCCACCTAGCCATCTTTGGTTGATGTAGAATGCTCCACATCTTTGGGCTTCTAACTGAATAGCATCTTGGGCTTGTTTCTTAGTTCCTACCATGAGTATGTTGCTGCCACTTGCTACTACACTAGCAACAAAAGCACAGGCTTGATTCATCAAATCAAGGGTTTTCTGGAGGTCAACAATATGTATGCCATTACGCTGGGCAAAGATATACCGTTTCATTTTGGGGTGCCATCGCCTTGTCTGATGACCAAAATGAACTCCCGCTTCAAGAAGCGATTTCATCGTTACTGGTTCCAGGGCAAGTTGAGTTTTATTCTCCTCTTGCTCCATCTAGCCTGCCTTTCTAAATTACAATTAATTTCTCTTTAATAAGCACAATTCGCCCAGTGGGCGAGTTGTGCTCAGTATAGCATAACATTAATATACAAGCAATTAAGATATGGAATTAATATAATATTTCTATTATTTTTATAATATAGTAATTACTATCAAATTATCAGGAAATCCCTACTGTTATATTTTCAAATATCGGCTTGAATATGGTACTTCCTAAATTATTAAATTAAGCTATAGAATAAACTATGTTAGATGAATTTATTAGTAATCAGAGAGTTGCAAGACTCGGTACGGTGGATAAAGAGGGACATCCATATGTAGTGCCTATTTGCTATATTTTTGACGGGGAATTTATTTTTTCCGTCCTAGATCAAAAGCCAAAAACAGTGGGATTACTTGAGCTGAAACGAGTTCGTAATATCATTAGTAATCCTCAGGTATCTTTAGTTATTGACAAATATTGTGAAGATTGGCAGAAACTGGGATTTGTGACAATCCTAGGAAAGGCTAACTTGTTGCAGGATGGCAATGAACATGATCGGATAATATTAATGCTTAAAGAAAAATATATTCAATATAGATCTATGAACATAGATCACAACCCAATCATTAAGATTACCGTAACAAAGATGATAGCTTGGGGTGATTTATAGTCAGCTCATACTAATAACTAGTCATCAAAAAAATAAAATGAAACTATTAAAATCGTATCAAGTAAAGCTTGGAGTTCTACATATATGTTTGTTATTTTTAGTTTTAGGGTGTAGTGATTCTACACCTAAGAGTTCACTTGATTTATTATTTGAAAGGGCCGTTGAATTACACAAAAATGGAGATTTCAATGAAGCAATGGAAATTTATGAAAAGGTAATAAATGAATCGCCAGAAAGAGCAGAAGTATATCACTATCGTGGTTTATTATTTGCTGCTCAAAATAATCTGGGGAGTGCTATTAAAGATTTGACCAGTGCTTTAGATAAAAATCCAAATTTGCCACGACTATATTTGGATAGAGGTTCAATGTATGAAACTAATGGTAATATTTTATTAGCAATTGAAGATTATACTTCTGCTGTAAAGATAGATGAACAATTAGCTATTGCGTATTATTTTAGGGGTAGTTTGTACTATGGCAAAGGAGAAGTAGATTTGGCTTTGGAGGATTTTTCTATGGGGATATTTTTAGAGCCTAATAATCCAAATTTATATTTGTTACGAGGAAATATTCACATTACTAGGGGAAGTACAATATTGGCAAAAAATGATTTAGAAATGGTAATAGAATTGTCAGATGATCCTGCATTAATTCAAAGAGCTCAGTCTACTTTAGATAATCTTCGTTGAAATAAGTTAATTAGCCAGCAATTGAGACGTCAACTAGTGTTGGTTTTTGCTGGCTGAAAGCCCACTCGAATGCCCCTTGTAGCTCTGTAGGTTTTTCCACAGTTCTCGATTCTACTCCCATTCCTTCCGCAATTTGGGCAATTTTAATTTTATCACCAAAGTCCATTCCTATATATTGGCTTAGTCTTTCTTCATCTCCTCGCATCTTTTTTAAATACAGGTCCATATTTAACTTAAGAATTTTATAGGTCCCGTTGTTACAAACAACATATTTTACAGGGATATTATATTTTGATGCAGTCCATAAAGCTTGAATGGTATACATAGAGGAGCCATCTCCTAGCATACCCAGGACAGGCCTATTTGGTAGAGCCATTTGAACCCCTAGAGCTCCGGGTACACCCCATCCCAGTGCTCCTCCAGCATTACGGAAGAATGTTCCAGGCTCATTAAATTCTCTAGCATTTAGAAAGGTAGGCCTTGAAGTAACTGATTCATCGGCAAGTACTGTATCTTCAGGAATGACATTTGCTAGCTCAGTCATCATCCTTTCCAAAGAGATTGGGTTATTATCCCAATTCTTTAGTACTTTAGCTCTGAAAGCTTCTTTGGATTTCTCCCTCTGTTCCGTTAGAATAGCCACCCTATTTTTTGCAGCTTCTTTTGCTGAGCCAGACATATCTATCTCGAGAGCTTCACTGAGAGCTTCCATGCCAGCTTTGGGATCAGCAAGCATTCCAACGTCTGTAGGATATATCTTCTCGATTTCTTTGGGATTATTATCTAAGTGAATTAGTTTGGTTTTCCTACTAATTGCTGGATCCGGCATATAAAATATAGATGCAAAAACATTAGAGCCTACAGCAAGTATAACATCAGCCTCATCTATTTGGCCTGACAAAGATAAGCTAGTTACGTTTAAAGTTCCTGCAAATTGTGGATGTCCAGTTGGAAATGTAAGTTCGCTTTGTCCTACTGAAAAAACTTTTGCTCCCATAATTTCGGCCAATTCAATTGCTTCAGGCATCGCATTAGCTCTTGCTACTCTGTCTCCGAGAAGGAGGAGTGGGTTTTTTGCACCTGACAAAATTCTTGAAGCTTCAGCAACTGCTTTTGTATCTGGACGAATTTGTGAATACAAAGGGCCTGATGGCACAATATCCATATTTGCGGTTTCATCCATTGAATTCCATGGGAATGATAGAAAAACCGGGCCAGTGGGTGGGGTTTTAGCTTCTTTGAAAGCTCGACGTACGGCTATAGGTACATCCCCTGCATGTGTTATCTCGGCACTCCATTTTGTATATTGTTTTACCATCTCAACCAAATTTCCAGACAGAAATGGTTCGGTGATGAATGCTCGAGTATCTGATTGACCTGCTGTCAAAATGACAGGGGCACCTCCATGATATGAGTTATATAAAGCACTCACACCGTTAGCAAGGCCTCCCGCAATATGTAAATTGGCAAAGGAAGGTTTTCCAGTAACCCTTGCATATGCATCGGCCATGCCTACTGCAGTACCTTCTTGAAGGCCTACGATGTATTTTAATTGATTATATTCTTGTAAAATGTCAAGGAGAGGACTTTCTGTAGTACCGGGATTTCCAAATATATATTCAACTCCTTCTGCGATCAACATTTCGGCTAGAGCTTGCCTACCTGTTAAATTCGGCATAAGAAACGTCCTTTCCAGCTATTTTTGGTTACTAATGATAACTCTTATTACGCCTAATCAGCTATCACTGATATCGATAATAATATATTCCTGTTTAATCAGTTAGCGTGTCTGGTCGTTGAGAGCTACGGATTTTTTCCTTCCATGGATAAATACCACCTTCATAAACAGATGGGCCTAATTTGAAATGTTTTACTTGTTCAAATGTTTCTACAAATGGTGCATTTGGATCATACCATTTATCCGAAGTGGTTGGGAAAGGTCCGGCTTTGGATACATGGCCCATAGTTGGTCTACCTAATATGTCATCTAGCATCCAAACACACTCAATCAGTTTATCTACATCAATATCTGTGTCGATACCCATTTGTTCTAACATGTGA
>CAYTFF010000004.1:7620-9703 GCA_964437045.1 uncultured Dehalococcoidia bacterium | reverse complement strand
CATCATTCCTGTTGCACGCCCATTTCCACAATAAGGGCATCCTCCTATACCACCAATTGTACCATCTAGTTCTATAACATCATCAGCGTCAAGAGTGGCTATAGCTGTATATGCAGAAGCTATTGCCATGCCTCTTCCATTATGCAAGTGAAGATTAAAAGTCTTAATCTCCGGCCATTTTTCCTTGATGGCTAATAACTGTTGTTCTACCACATGAGGCATACACCAGCTCATAGGGTCACCCATGGATACCTGAGTTACTTTAATTCCTGCTTCATCCCAAATTTTGTGCTGTCTTTCTAACATTTCCATACGTTGGGCCAATGAAAATTTGCCTACAAAATTTGATCCCCACGCGGCATTAATCGCTATGCCGGCTTCTTTTATACCTCTCTCTTGTGCTTTAGCTACAATTTGTGGCCATCTTTCAATTTCTTGTTCTTGAGATCTATTTGTATTTCTTCTTACAAAGACATCACACATGTGGCAGAAGAGGCGTGGGGTACCTGATTCTATTGTGAGAGGCGGGGAATATTGCATTGCTCTCTCAATGCCTTTTTCATTCAACGCCAGAGCAGTATAAGTTACACCTTTTTTAGGGTGAAATTTCTGGACAACTTGATCGATTCTGGCCATTTGAGGAGTATATTTTGGGCTTACAAATGATCCCACAACAATATTTTTTAAACCAGTCTCAGATAAAGCATCTATAAGGCGGACTTTATCTTCCACTGAAATATTAGCATCTTCGATTTGCATACCTTCGCGCATACCTTCTTCTTTGTATCGTAGGGTAGGCCAATTTCTCATACTATTACTCCTTTTTAATTTAGGCTTTGGGTGGTATAAATGGATATGGGATTGATTTTCCACCTCTTATAGGGAGTACTGCTGTGGATTTACCAGGGCATGCTTCTATGCCTTCCTGATTCTTCATACCGATATCACATTCAACGAAGCCTAACCCATCGATTTCGTACTTAGACGTTACCTTTCCCCAAGTGGTAAGAGTTTCGCCTGGTATATTCATGGCTCTATGCTGGAAACTTATCTTCCATAGCCAACCTTCTTCTCCAACCCAATCCTTAATTAATTGGCACATGATTTGCTGCTTCCAGCTTCCGTTAATAAGTACCGTAGGTAAGCCATCATGTTCGGTTGCAAATTGTTTGTCATAGTGAATACGGTGCCAGTTTTCCATCGCTGAACTCCACCTCATGATGTGCGATGTAGTCATTGGCCCTTTTATAAGTGGAGTTACATCATCTCCTACTTGTACTTGATCATAATAGAGCTGATTAATTTTGGCCATCTCTACTACCTCCATAGTGGGTTTTATCTTTTTATTAAGGTTTGTCTTGCAATTAGTATGATTTTATTATTTTCATAACCCTTGAAGGTAGTTTCAGTTACTATAAATACTAGACGTCCTGATCTACCTTCCTTCTCAAATATATCTACAATCTTACCTTTTGCAGATATTCTTTCACCTACTTCAGGGTATCGAAAAAATTCAATCTCATTACCACCATTAAGAGCTCTTTTAAGCGGTATATCTGGCAACTCAGGCCCATTTTTTTCCCTGAGTAGACCGTCAAATTGAGGATCCTTTTTAAAGTTTTCTGAAAGTGGATCGGGTATGCCTGGAGGAGTTCTGAACCAGTGAGTTACGAATAATGGAGGTGCCACAATGGAACCATATCGGGTGTTTTTTACATGTTCATCATCCCAATGTATGGGGTCTTGATCCATTATCGCCTGAATAAATCTACGTATTTCAGACCTGTCAATAGGATCTGAAATAATTTCTGGACCTTCATTTCCTATATATGATTTTACTTCATTAGTAACATAAGCTGATGTAGTCATTGTTAACCTCCGTGTTATCACGTTTAGAGTTAGGGAATATATTAATAAATGTCATCAGATTTGCCTGAAGCAGAGTGCAGTCGCACTTTAATAGAGTCTAAGCATTGATTACTATACTAACAATAAGAGAGTAGGGCAGCAACTTTTTGATTAGACAAGCATATGATATGATATTTGTAACAAATACTTTTCATAATAATTTTATTAAAAAAAT
>CAYTFF010000004.1:6890-7610 GCA_964437045.1 uncultured Dehalococcoidia bacterium | reverse complement strand
CGCAACTCTATGCTACGACAAGCAGCGGATCAGATATTTGTAACACATCATAAAAAAAAAATAAATGTGTTTGGGCAAAATCAACAATTCGTTATTTACGTTGATTTTCAAACCTACCCTTCTTAATTATATGGAGAATATTATGAAATTTAGATTCTTAATAGGAATACTTACTTGTGTTGGCTTGGTATTTACTATAGCTTGTGGAGGAAAATCTGGCCCGCCTGCTATCCCAACGCCTACACCTATAACTTCGCAAGAGTTATTAAGCATGTCTGATGAACAGAGAAAAGCAATTGCAATTGACTGGGTAAGTAACTATATTACAGATATTTCCCCAGGCAAATTTGCCAATTCAACAAATGTTTTGAAAGTAGTTGCTGATCAAGAAAGTTTGAAGGCTGAATTGATTGAAATAGAAACAGAACTGAAAGCAACCAAAGAATTTTACCCTGCCATGGAAGTGAAAGATCAGCCAAATGTATTAATTTCCAAAGGGGAATTCAGTGCTTTTTACTATGGTAGGCCACAGGAATTACATTGTTACTTTTATTTTAATGAACTTACCAAGGAAATAACAGAATTTGATCCAGCTACTAATGATGACTGTACTTTGATGGAGTATTTACGTAAGGACCAAGCTGGATTCAAGCATGATTAATAAATTTTTGTTACATACATATATATTTTGATATATATGTATGTAGTTTAATCAAGAAT
>CAYTFF010000004.1:4460-6880 GCA_964437045.1 uncultured Dehalococcoidia bacterium | reverse complement strand
AATAAACTTTTTTGATATACCTATCAAAGTAGATAGGTATATGCAGCCTAACTCTAAATCATTTTTTAGGTATGGTTATTCTTTTCGTCGAATGGTCACGTTTTTGGGGCCTTCATAAAGTATTCTCCTGCTCATCTTGTCGAGTCCGTCAAAGTTTTCATCTATTTTCCCTATTACGGACATTAGACCATTTGCTTCGGTTGGAACCCTAGCTATTCCATAAACAAAGAATATTTTAAAAAGAGGGCCTTCCGGGAAATTCAGGAAAACAATGTCGCCTGGCTCAAGTGTTTCCTGGAAGTTTTCTACAACACCGTCAGGTGCTATTTGGAAATTCTTTTCTGTTCGCCAGGTCTGTCCTGAATGGAAGGCATGTATAGTACGTGTTTCTATTGGTAGAGCATTCCATAACCCTTCACAAATCTGTGGTGCAAGATCATCTAGTAATGTAGCTGTACTTATCACTCCAGGCAAATAACTTACAGGGTTTTCTACCCATTGTCCTCCGATTTCAATTTCTATCTTACGCAATTTGACCTCCTGTCAGTTTATTTTTTAATTTTGGTTCATCTAAAATTTAATTATCGTTGATTTTTTTATATAAGGTAGGTAAAACTTTCTCAATCAGAGCTTGTAGTTGTAGTTTTTGGTTGTTTACAGACGCGAATCTTATAATTATCTCTTCAGCTCCTGCCTTGGAATATTCTAATATACGATTAGCTATATCATCTGGCTGGCCAAATGGACCCCATTTATCACCCCAGTAATTTT
Organism: uncultured Dehalococcoidia bacterium; assembly: GCA_964437045.1. Taxonomy (GTDB): domain Bacteria; phylum Chloroflexota; class Dehalococcoidia; order Lucifugimonadales; family CAYTFF01; genus CAYTFF01. The sequence continues at coordinate 6,109 of CAYTFF010000004.1, read as the reverse complement.
GTCCATAATATCCTTTAATAAATTTATCTGATTCTTCAAATGCAATGTTAGGATCTTCGTTAATGTTAATCGTCATATAAAATATCGTGTTTAGTTTTTTTGAACTGTTAATAGACTTTATTTTTTTGAGTACTTGTGAGAATAAGTGTGGACTATCAGAAATGCCCATTACTCCATCCGCTAGATTGGAAGCTCTGCGATACTGAGCTGATGAACCTGTTGCATAGTGGCATGCTAATACCATAGGAATACCCATAGGCCGGATTGGCTTTAATCCTAAAGAGGCATTTTCAAGATGGTAGAAATCGCCATGAAAATTAACTGTTTCTTGTGACCATAAGAGTCGACAAACTTTCATTAACTCAGTCATACGGATGCCACGTCTTATGGGATCAACTCCAGCAGCTAACCATTCCCTCTGCTGTGCCTCGTTAAAAACTCCTCCTACTCCTAACCCGAGAATAAGTCTGCCTTTAGATAGGATATCAACAGTGGCGGCCATTTGTGCTAGTTGGGCCGGCTGCCTTAAAGGAGCTAACAAAACGGCAGTACCTAACATAACTTGTTTAGTGCTAGTTGCTAAAGCTGAAAGGGTAGATAATGGTTCCAATCTTGGTTTAGCTAGAAGGCTATCGCCTACCCATACGGAATTCAGATTAGCTTCTTCAGCTATTGAAGCCATAGAAAAAAGGAGTGTCTCATCAATATGAGATTCCTCATCCAGAAGTATTCCTCTGGTTGGTAATAAGATGCCGATTTTTGGCATATTCATATTGTTCATTTAGTATTACTCCTAATAGGAATGTTTCCAGGTGGTCCAGACATCTTAATTTTAATGGCATTAAGATCCAAGTAAAGATCTGAGTTTAAATTGTGGTAATGTAATAAATCTTCTGGGGTATCTAAATCAAATGATATCCCAGGTGATTTTGCAATGGCCACTTGAAACCCTTTTGTTTTTATAGATTGCTTATGCCTATTGAAACTTTCTGGTCCAAAATGTGGTCCTATCAGCAGTCCTTTTGGTATTAGAAGGGCATTTGTACCACCATCTCTCTCGGCTCCGGCTATTACTAAGCGGTTTAGCCCATTAGACAATTTAATAAGATAGTCTACATCTCTAGGTTTCAAAAGGCCTAGGTCACTTGGTAATACGAGTATTGCAGATGCGTCCATCTCAAAAGCTTTAACTAATCCAAGTGATATTCCATCATTCAGATTACTTTTATGGTCGTTAACCCAAATGATAGATTCTTCTTGAGCTAATGATTTTACTAACGAATCTCCCCCAACTATCCAAATTTCTGGAGATGAAGAACTATTTTTAACGGTTCTTATTACATGTTTCAAAAGGTAAAGAGATAAGGCTTCCCTTGTGGATTCATCCATTACTTCAGAAAGTCTAGTTTTACTTTCACGGGGAGCTTTCATTGGTATAAGTACTATTAACTTACTCAATTATTTGTTCCATTATCTATTAGTGAAAGCACATATTCAGCAAGATGTGTTTTATCCGCATCGGTATTCATGATTGTATTTGTACCTGCAGCCTTAAGTCCCAGAGCATTAATTTTGCTCGCTAATTGGGAGTCGCTGTTATCTATAACCAAAATATCAAATGGAATTCTTAGAGATGCCAAATTTCTAAA
>CAYTFF010000004.1:0-4450 GCA_964437045.1 uncultured Dehalococcoidia bacterium | reverse complement strand
CACATATATCTTTTAGGAAATTTGCTATTTCAACACAGCTAACCTCCATCCCCAATTCAGCAAACATTTTCGCTGCTGGACCTTTTAATGCCTTACCCGCAACTATTGGACTCACAGCTACTCTAGGGCCACTAAAACTTTTAAGCAAATTTCTTACACCAGGTACTGATAATATAGGAGACAAACTTAAAAGTGGATTGGATGGGCATAATATGATGGCGTCAGCTGTATTAAGAGATTCCATAAATTCTGGAGCCATTTTTGCCTGTTCTGCTCCCTTAAATTCTAATCCCTTTATAGTGGGTTTACATTGGTATTTCACAAAATATTCTTGGAATGTAAGATTTCCTTTATTAGTTTTGGCGATTGTTCTTACTGAATTGTCTGACATTGGGACTATTACCGGGTGTACCCCCAGTTTCTTGCACAATTGATTTGTAACTTGAGATAATGTCAATCCCATTCTGATCAACCTAGTTCTTTCAATATGAGTTGCCAGATCTTTATCGCCTAGATTAAACCATGTAGCGGCCCCATAGGTTTTCAGCATTTTCAAGCCATTAAAAGTTTCATCTTTTAGACCCCAGCCGCCAGTATTATCATATATACCAGCCAATGTGTACATTACTGTATCCAGATCGGGAGAAATCTTGAGGCCATGGAATTCTTCATCGTCTCCTGTATTGACAACGATGGTTAATTGGTTTGGGTAAAGAGTTTTGTATAATCCTAGGGCTAATTTAGCCCCTCCTACTCCCCCAGCTAGTGCTAATATCTGATTTTTCATTTGTAATGGGTACCTTAGTTTCCTTCCCATGATAAAGTGTTACTCAATAGGCCTTTTGCTATTATAGTTTTGTGCATCTCCGAGGTTCCACCACTAATACGGTTATGTCGAAGTTGGTGATACCAATGGGGTATTGGTGTATCCATCCTCTCTCCAAACCCACCAAATATCTGCATTATTTTGTCTATTGCTCTCCAACCCCATTCAGCTGCGTAGTATTTGATCATTGATGATTCAATGCTTATGTCATGACCTTGATCTCTTTTCCAAGCTGTGGATTAAGTGATTGACCGTAGGGCTTTTAAATTTACGAAAATGTCTACTAACATCCATTGTATTGCTTGACGTTCGGCAATCGGCTTTCCAAATGTGACGCGATTACGAGCCCATTCGGTTGCTAACTTAAGACCGCGTTCCATAATCCCAAGAGATACCGCACTACTCATTAAATTTTCGTGCTCTGATACTAGGCGTTGACTCAAATAAAAGCCATTTCCTTCCTTACCCAATGTTTTCCAAATTGGAATTCGAGCATTGGTTAAAGAGATAATATAGTAAGTATTGTGAGGTGTGGTTAGCCAAGTTTCTATTGGATCTATCGTCATTCCTGAAGTATCAATATCCAGTATAAATAGTGTCAAGCCAGATTCTTGATTTTTAGTTTTGTCAGTAATAGCTTCTATTATTATATAATCAGCATTATCAATGTTTACCATATATGGGATTACGCCATTAATTACCCAGTCACTTCCATCTCTTGTGGCTGTTAGTTTAGGTGGTTTATTTAAATTAAAGTCTGGTGCTGGTAAAGCTTGATATAGAGATGATGACTTTTGGCCTTCAATAGTAGGGATAGTATATTGTTGTATTTGCTTAGGATTAGCATATTCAATTAAAAGATTTGCACATTGTGATAGAGGTAAATGGACTAAACTACGGTGAATTTCTTCATTTATAACAACTGCCCCCAACGTACCCATCCCACCTCCACCATACTTTGTAGGTAGATGCAGATTAAATATACCCATGTCCTGAGACACCTTTTTTAGATGGTTGATAAATTGATTATTAAACTTACCCATTCTAGGTACGTTATCTGGGTCTAAGTATGTGGGTACCTTTTTCCAACTAGAAAGAAAATCTTCTTCTATTGGAATACATTCAGTTTCCACGATCTTTCTAATAGTATGCTTAAATGCCTTTAATTGTGTTGATAGCGTGAAATCCATTTCTAACTTCCTAGAAATATCGGATTATAATAGAGAAACAACAAAAATTTATAAGTATGTAACAAGTAGTCATCTTCTCATATTCTAAGTTATTCGTATACTTTTACCCCAATTCTTCTCGTGTTTCTCTATAAGTTTATGGAATTTTGTTTGGTAGGCTTTTTTGTTAATGGGGTTAGTTGTCATTATTAATGCGTCTTCATTATTGTCACTATAGTATCTTTTTCGTAGGCCCACATTTTCGAAACCATATTTTTTATATAGTGTTTGTGCCTCTATATTTGACACTCTAACTTCCAAAGTAACTACTCTAGATTGGTTAGCTAATGCTTGTTCTATACATCCAATAAGTAGTAATTCTCCGATTCCTTTTTGTCTATACCCAGATAATACCCCTATGGTTGTTATATGAGCTTCATCTGTCATATACCACGTACCCACTAATCCTACTATATTAGGATTCAAAGTTTGAGATTTGTAACCATACTGGTTTATTTGCTGAAAGATAATACTAAAGCCTGACCAAAGTTTGTTTAAAATTGTAGGTGCGATTTTATTAGAAATGGGGAATATCTTATTTTGGGTATCCTCAATAGCATATGCTACTAGGTATTTAGCCATCTTGTTTTTTAATTCTTTTTTGAATGGAGTTCTAGGCCATAATGTTGGGAAAATAGCGCGTTCTATTTCTTGTACACTCTTTATGTCGATCGTATCTAATTCCCGTAGAGAATAGAGCATCTCCATGTTTTTGTAATCCTTCAGATCAGCTTGTTGGTTTATTACTAACTATTATTCTAACATGGTAAATATATTAGAGTTAAAAAATCTTTTAGTTAAAGGAAATTATTATTAAGTCTAATCTTATAGATTGATTGACACCTTCTATCTCCTATGCTATAAATCCACTACTTTGAAATCAGAGTAGGTTGAAGTATGCCAAAAAGTATTGAAATTATCGCTGTAAATGGTATTCCTGAGGTACAATCTGGGGATGATGTTACTAATCTTATTGTTTCGGCTCTCCAAACTCAGGATATCATACTAGAATCAAATGATATTTTGGTGGTTACCCAAAAAATAGTATCTAAAGCTGAAGGAAGGATCATAGATCTTAATAATATTAAACCATCACCTTTAGCATCACGGTTTGCTGAACAATGGGATAAGGATCCTAAACATGTCGAATTGATGCTCAGCGAAAGCAGGCGCATAGTTCGAATGGAAAAAGGTAACATAATTACAGAGACGGAGCATGGGTTTATTTGTGCAGCTTCTGGTGTAGACGCCTCAAATATTCCTGGAGATAACAAAGCCTGTCTTTTACCAATTAACCCAGATGAATCTGCTCGGTCAATAATGCTAGGAATTAAGGCTGCCTTAGGAATAAATACGGGCGTGATAATTTCAGACACTTGGGGACGTCCTTGGAGAGAGGGTGCAATCAATGTAGCGATTGGAGTGGCTGGTATAAATCCTCTAAAAGATTACAAAGGCACTATAGACGCATCTGGCCATCTTTTACGAGTTAGTACATTAGCTATTGCTGATGAGTTAGCTTCTGCGGCTGAATTGGTAACAGGGAAATCAGATAATATCCCTCTTACAATTATACGCTGATACATTTATGAATCTCATCCAGATAGTATAAGTTCGCTATTAAGGGATCCAGCAATGGATTTATTTCGTTAGATAATAAACCACTTTAACTTAAGGTATCTCTTACACATGGAATCCATATCAACTAATATCCCTACGGGATTTACAGGGGTAATGAAATTGAGGTTTTTAATTTTTGCTAGGAGACGCTGTTATTTTAGGATTGTTTTCTGAGTTAGAAGTTTTTGTTTTATTATTCTCGTCTTCAGTAGGGGTATCTAAAGAGTTTCGGAACCCTTTTTCATCGCCACATATCCGGCAAATACCTTTGCTAATAGGTCCATGAGGAGACTCAATGACCCAGTGATGCCTACATTCATCATTGTCTAGGACTATAGTTTGTGTTTGTGTATGTCTTTTTATAGTCAACTCTTGCTTACTCTCCTCCATTATAATTCATTAATAAAAAATCAGCCGCGCAACATTAACAATTTCTAGAGCCAATGTCAATAGATATTAGGCATAAGTTTCTATGCTAATTAATCTCAATTAATCTATATTTGATATTGTGGCTATTGTTTTTAAAAGGTAAACTGGATTATAATTACCGCGATTTTGGTTTTGAGAGGTGTTTAACTATGCCAAAAGATTTGGCTTTCATTGGCGGTAAAACTGTGGCCATTGAAGATGCTAAAGTAGGCATTATGACCCACGCGCTTCACTATGGTACAGCAATATTTGAAGGTATTAGGGCTAATTGGAATGAGGATAAATCAAAACTCTTCATATTTAGGCCTTGGGAACATTATGAACGATTTTTACACGGATGTAGCAT
>CAYTFF010000003.1:34038-34723 GCA_964437045.1 uncultured Dehalococcoidia bacterium | reverse complement strand
AGCTCATGGTGGTCACCTTGCTTGTGTTGAAGGCGACTTGCTACATTACTAACCTGACCAGTATCTTTACCCATGTCTTTGGTAGTCATGAAGCTATGTAGGATAGGGGCGTCTTTCTTCATTGCGTCTGGAGCTGTGAGTACGAAGGGTAATATCTCAAAGTCAACGTTTATTAGTTTGACTGCTTCCTCAGCTATTTGTGGGGTTTCAGCAGCGACAGCAGCAATTACATGCCCTGGATATAAAACCTTATCACAGGCAATCATATTCACATATGGAGAGAATCCAGTTAGGTCTTTCTTTTGCTGATCACTAAAATTAAAGTCTGCGGAAGTTATTACGGCCTTTACTCCAGGAAGAGCCTCAGCTTTACTTGTATCAATAGACTTTATATTGGCATGAGCATGTGGGCTACGAAGGACTTTAGAGTGCAGCATGCCTGTAAGCTGGATATCTCCAGCATACGTGGCCTTCCCGTTTATTCTCTCATATCCGTCTGGCCTAATAGGTCTAGTCCCAATAGTATTATATTTTCCGGTTTCCAAAATCATATTGGGCTCATAGCCTTGTTCAGTTGTGGTCATGGCTTTCTAGCCTCCTATTTCTATGTGTTATTACTTGCGTTTTCTACGGCTCTAACTATTTTATCATACCCTGTACATCTACACAGATTTCCTGCTAACCA
>CAYTFF010000003.1:30806-34028 GCA_964437045.1 uncultured Dehalococcoidia bacterium | reverse complement strand
ATCAAGAAGGGCTTTTGATGCAACAATAAAACCTGGGGTACAAATACCACACTGGAAAGCAGCATTTTCTAAGAATGCTTGTTGAACTGGATGAAGACTTTGATCATCTTTTCCACTTATACCTTCTATTGTTGTTATTGTTGTTCCATCTATTTCAGCTCCTAATACAAGACATGAATCTACTAATCGTCCATCTATAATTACTGAACAGGCACCACAATTACCATCATTACACCCTTCTTTTGCACCAGTCATTCCAAGTACATCCCTGAGGGTTTCCAAGAGGCTTTGCCTTGGATCAACAAGAAAATCTTGATCCTGGTCGTTAATTCGTGCTTGTACTCGTATTTTATTTGCCATCTAATTGGCCTCCTTAGCTCTTGCAATTGCGCCTGTGAGAGCGCGCCTGGTCAAAACATCACATAGATGTTTTCTCTGTTCTATAGTTCCTCTCATATCTGTAATTGGTTTAGCAGCTCTCTTGGCGATTTGACCAGCTTCTGCTATTACGTCATCTGATATATTTTTTCCAGCGAGAAAGTCTCCGGCTTCCCTTACGAAAAGAGGGGTAGGTGCTACTGATGCAAGTGATACTCTTGCTGAAATTATACTAGATTTATCATCACTCAGTACTACGGATACGCCAGATCCCGCAACAGCAATATCCATTTCATTTCTTGGGATAAATCGAAGGTACATCGATCCGGAGTTCTTCCCAGGAGCAGGTAGTTTAAGGGAGATAAGGCATTCTCCATTGTTTAGTGCATTTTGACCTGGGCCTGTACAGAATTCTTCAACAGGGAGTTCACGTGTTCCGTTTGGTCCCCCTATAATTGCTATAGCTCCATGGGCTATTAATGATGGTACTGCATCAGCGCTCGGCGCAGCGTTACATAGGTTGCCTCCAATAGATGCCCTACTTTGTATCTGTATGCCCCCTATAAGGCTTGCAGAATCACCAAGTGCCTGGTATACGTTGGGAATAATTTTATTCTCATAAATTTTATAGCATGGCACAGCGGCTCCCAATGTTAGTCCAGACTGGTCGTCATAAGATAGCTCATTAAGCGCTGGAATGCCCTTAACATCTAGCATGGCGCTTGCTTCTCGTCGCCCTGTGCGAAGTACAACTAACATATCCGTTCCGCCTGCAAACATACGAGCTGAGTTGTCCTCTAATCTAGAAAAAGCTTCTTGCATAGTCTGTGGCTTGAAATAGTCTAGTTCTTTCACTTAATTAATACCCCCTAAAACGGTTAACAAGGGACTTATATGTTTTTCCATAAAAAGATAACCGAATGAATACTTAGTTTAGTTACTAAAATACAAGTCTATATGAAGCGCCAAGATAGGTCAAACATGTATACTAAAATAAAACCTACGCGTAACAAATATTCGAACTTAGGATAATTAAGCAGTTTTGCTATGTCAATACCTAGTTTTAAGAGATTTCTCAAGGCAAATTGATATATAGCTATATAAGGTTTATCTCGCCATTTTCTCAAGGCTGTTAAAAAATTGCCTGAAAAGCATCTTTGCTGCTCCACCCATTAAACGTTGTCCAACTCTAGCAAGAGTTCCACTTATCGCTGCTTCACTATCAATTTCAATATATGTGGCACCCTTTTCTCTTTGGTATAAATGTATAATTGCCTCTGCATGGATTATACCTAGGGTCCCCTTGCCATCTAATACCATCTTGAAATGCTCTGGCTTGTCTTTGTTAAGTATTCTTACTTTACCCTCATATATTCCCTTTACAACAGCGATGCCTAGTTTAATTTTCCCTTCAAATACATCTTCCTTAGACACTGTAAGGGATTCGCATCCTGGTATGCACTGCTCTAGAATAGTAGGATCCATTAGCATGTCCCAGGTTCTTTCCAAATTTGCCTTTATTGAGTACCCTTCTTTGATTTTCAGTGTTAGCTCTCCTCAATAGGGGATTCCATATATATTGTTATTTATATAACGACCGTTTTATATACATTTTAAGTTGGATTCTTGTAATAAATTGGTAGATTCTATATCCTGTCTAGTCAATAGTGCACTTAAAAAATCCTTAGTACGATAATTATCACGGTTTACGGTATAGTAGATAGTAACTTAATTCCAGATGTTAGGAAAAGGGGGTATCTATATGGGGAAAAAGATATCAGTGATTGTTAATGGTAATCATTATGAGAATGAGGTAGAGCCACGGCTTTTGCTAGTTCACTATATTCGTAACGTGCTTAATTTAACCGGTACTCATTCAGGCTGTGATACAAGTCAGTGTGGTGCTTGCACAGTAATACTTGATGGTCGAGCAGTAAAATCTTGTACCAAACTAGCCGTTCAAGCTGATGGAAGGGAAATACTTACTGTAGAAGGGTTAAGCAGCAAGGATAAATTCCATCCCGTACAAGAAGGTTTTTGGGAGGAGCATGGGCTTCAATGTGGATTCTGTACTCCTGGTATGCTAATGACCGCTTATCAAATATTAGAAAGAAATTCTAACCCAACTGAAGATGAAATTAGAAATGGGTTAAATGGAAATTTATGCAGATGTACTGGGTATCATAATATTGTTAAGGCCATACAACATGCAGCCGGCCTAAAGAGGGGGTAGTAATATGACTATGTTCTTTGGAGCCAAAGTTAAAAGGCGCGAAGACCCAAAGCTGATTAGTGGGCAAGGTACTTACGTTGATGATATTAGTTTCCCAGGCATGTTACACGTGGCTATGGTACGTAGTCCTTTAGCTCATGCAAAAATCAAAAAGATTGATGTTACCAATGCAGCTAAACAGCCGGGAGTCGTAGCGATATTTACGGCAGCTGATCTTAAGGACCAGATGGGGGATCTTCCAATACGTTGGTTGGTTCCAGACCTTAAGCAACCACCTCATAGGCCCATGACTACAGACAATGTTAGATTCACGGGAGATATAGTAGCTGCAGTTGTTGCTGAGGATCCATATTTAGCTCAAGATGCATCAATGCTAGTAGATGTTGAATATGATGCCATTCCGGTTGTTATTAATGCAGAAAAGGCTATGGAGGCAGGTGCCCCACAGTTACATAAGGAAGCGAAAAATAACATCGCATGGGAATGGGAAGTTAACTTTGGTGATTATGAATCAGCCACTAAAGAAGCTGATGTAGTTGTAAAAGAGAGAATTGTTAACCAACGACTGATACCCAATCCAATGGAAACCAGAGGAGTTGTGGCGCAATATG
>CAYTFF010000003.1:23511-30796 GCA_964437045.1 uncultured Dehalococcoidia bacterium | reverse complement strand
ATCACTATTGCCGTGATGTTGAGGTTTCGCGCCGCTTGTGGCGCAATATGTTCCCTCCACAGATTATTTAACAATCTGGACTTCTACACAGATTCCGCATCTTATGAGGATGTTTTTCTCAGTGGCAACAGGGCATCCAGAGAATCGATTACGAGTTATTGCTCCTGAGGTAGGTGGAGGGTTTGGTGCTAAGCTTTTCATATATGCGGAAGAGATTATAACTGGGACTATTGCTAAACAGTTAGGGCGTCCTATCAAATGGATAGAAGGTCGGCAAGAAAGTTATCTTGCCACCACACATGGAAGAGATCATATCAGTGATGTGGAAATGGCTGGTAAAATAGATGGAACGATATTAGGCTTAAAGTCAGTCGTACGTGCAAATGTAGGTGCATACCTTTCCACATTTGCACCTCTTATTCCTACTTATGCATTTGGTCTATTACTTGGAGGTCTTTATAAGCTTCCTAACATCTATTGCAAAGTATTTGGAGTGTATACAAATACTGGCTTAGTTGATGCTTATAGGGGAGCAGGTCGACCAGAAGCGATTTATATGCTTGAGCGAATGATAGATAGGGTCGCAGCAGAGATTGGTAAAGATCCTGTTCTGGTAAGACGAAAGAATTTCATCCCTCCATTTAAGAATGGATATACGACTACTACGGGCGTTGTATACGATAGTGGTAATTACAAAGGATTAATGGATAAGCTCATTGAAATGGTTGGATATAAAAGTTTTAGACAGCAACAAAAAGAAGGTCGCAAGAATGGCAAATATTTAGGAGTAGGGTTTTCTACTTACGTAGAATTGTCGGGTGCAGGTCCATCTCATATTACTTCAGCCATTGGTGCTCAACAGGGATTATGGGAAAGCAGTAAGGTTAAAGTCTATCCAACTGGTAAAGTTACTGTGTATACAGGAACATCACCCCATCGACAAGGACATGAGACTACGTTTGCCCAATTAACTGCTTCTGAGCTTGGAGTACCAATGGAAGATATAACGGTAATTCATGGGGATACGGAACAAGTTCAAATGGGAGCGGGAACTTTCTTTAGTCGTAGTGGGCCACTTGGAGGTACAGCCATCCATATGAGCACTACTAAAGTAAAACAAAAGGCTCAAAAGCTTGCGGCTCATCTACTTGAAGTTGATCCGAAATTGGTAAGTTTTGAAGGGGGCAAGTTTTTTGTAGAAGATATTCCAGACAAGGTAATAAGCTTCCAAGATGTTGCAATGGAGTTTTATAGAGCACGTAACTTACCTAAAGGGATGGAACCAGGATTGGAGGAAACTAGCTTTTTTAATCCTGAAAACTTCACATGGCCCTCTGGGGCCCATGCCGCAATTGTGGAGGTGGATATTGATACAGGACTTGTGAAACTCTTAAGGTATATTGGGGTTGATGATGTTGGTAAGGTAATAAATCCAATGATTGTAGATGGCATGATTCATGGTGGCGTTACTCAAGGTATTGGACAGGCTCTGCTAGAAAATGCCGTTTATAGTGATGACGGTCAGCTTCTTTCTGGATCCCTTCTAGATTATGCTGTCCCCAAAGCGAGTGATCTTCCATCCTTTGAATTAGATCGAATAGAAACGCCTTCTCCAAGTAATCCGTTAGGTATGAAAGGTGTGGGCGAAACTGGTACGATTGCCGCAAGTCCAGCGGTGGTTAATGCAGTAATAGATGCTTTAAGTCCCTTTGGAGTAAAACATATAGATATGCCGGTTGACTCTGAGAAAGTGTGGAGGGTTATTGAAGAGAGTAGAAGTAGCCGCAGAAGGAGGGGTTAATGGTAACTAGTACGTTTGAATATTTTGCTCCAACGAGTATATCAGAAGCAACCTCGCTATTGGCAAAGTATCGTGACGAGGCAAAAATTTTGGCTGGGGGGCACAGCCTCCTGCCTGCAATGAAATTGCGTCTGGCCGAGCCTAAGTATTTAATAGATTTAGGGCAGATAAAGGAACTTTCTTATATTAGAGAGCAAGATGGTTACCTAGCAATTGGTCCTATGACTACCTATTACGACCTTGAATCTTCTGATTTGATTAAGCGATACGCCCCAGTTTTATCTGAAGCTGCTTCAAATGTGGCAGATATACAGATTCGTAATGCAGGGACTATAGGGGGAAGTTTATCTCATGCGGACCCTGCTGGTGACTTACCGGCAGTCGTCTTGGCACTTGGAGCTCAATTGGTTGTCAATACCAGACGGAGCTCTCGGATAATTAATATTGATAGGTTCTTTGTTGATATGATGACAACTACATTAAAACCCACAGAACTCCTTACAGAAATTCGAATACCGTCATTGTCTAAAGGTACAGGGTCTTCTTACCAGAAGTTTTTTAACAAAGCATCTCATTATGCTATTGTAGGGGTGGCTGCTATAGTTACACTATCAAATGGTATTTGTGTGGACGCAAAGATTGCTATTACAGGTGCAGGACCCAAAGCGGTTCGAGCTCGTCGAGTTGAGAGGATACTGACAGGTAAAAAACTTGATAAGAATGTTATAAGGCGTGCTTCGAAGAGGGCTAGTATTGGAATTGAGCTTTTAGGTGATATACACGCTTCCGAAGATTACAGAGCCCACTTGACTACAGTGTATGCTGAGCGTGCCATAAATGAAGCTGTGATTAGAGCAATTTAGGAATATGGACTTTTTAAAAGTTGATAAACATAATAGAGGGTGTTAGATTAGCCATTCAATCATTTGATGGTTACCTAGTATGTTAATAATTTATTAGACTGACCTATGAAATTAGGAAGGAGCAAATAATGACTCGTTGGGGTTTTACAGTTGACCTTAAGAGGTGTATTGGTTGTTATGGGTGTGTAGAGGCCTGCAAGACAGAAAATGGTACACCACCAGAAATTTTTTGGATGAAGGTTTACAAGAGAAATGAGGATGAGTTAAAAGCTTCTTGGCCATTTATACCTACGAGATGTAATCATTGTGAAAATGCTCCTTGCGCAACCGCTTGTCCTACTGGTGCTACACACCAAAGAGGTGATGGTATAGTTGTAATTGATTACGATCAGTGCATAGGTTGTGAAGCTTGTATAATTGCTTGCCCTTATCAAGCTAACTCTCTTTGGTTCCATGGTGAGGGGTACTACGGTTCAGAGCTAACTCCCTATGAGGAACAGGTATATGATATAGGTCGTCGGAAAGGAACTGCACAGAAGTGTACTTTCTGTCATCATAGGCTTGATCGAGGAATGGATCCTGCTTGCGTAGAAACATGTCCTACAGATGCCTTGAATTGTGGGGATTTGGATAACCCTGAAACGGAAATTAATCATCTTATTAATACCCGTGACTACTTTTTACCTCATGAGGAATTGGGAACCAAACCTAAGCTGTTCTATTTAACCTAGTGGATAGGAGGCGACCATAATGTTTCAGACTCATGTGCGGAATCCTCGCGCTCCAATTTTAACTCTTGGGTATAGAGATCAACATGTGTGGGGTGGGATGATCGCAGTAGCTTTATGGGCTGGTGGTACTGGTGCAGGTGCCTATTTTATGTCGAAGATTCTCTTTACTACCGCCGTTATTTCCTCTTTTACAGCGTCTATTTCTGGTTGGATAGAACTTGTTTTTGCTGCTACTGGCATATTCTGTCTTACAGTTCACTTAGGGCGACCTTTACGATTTCTGAACGCAATTAGAAGACCTCATACTGCATGGATCAGTAGAGGGGCTATAATTCCACCACTATTTGTGCTGTTTGTTTTTGTTTCACTAGTACCCTCTATTCCTGCATTTAATGGGCTTCCATGGCATGAGGGTACAGTTGCTTGGAAAGTTATTGTAATAACGGCAATGGTTCTTGGGATCGGGTACATAATGTATACAGGAATGGTAATATCCACGTGGAATTCTATTCCATTTTGGAACACGCCTCTAATTCCTATCATATTCACTACGGCTTCTCTTATGGGAGGTACTGCTATCACTGAGATAGTTATGGCCGTGAGGGGAATTACTAATCCCGTTATTGATCTTTTTGTTATAGGATTTATTAGCGGTAATGCCTTACTTATAGTGATGCTTATAATAGATTCTAGAACCCGAGAGCGGACTGTAAAAGAATCAATGAACAGATTTTTAACATTGGGGAGAGGCATCTTTTTTTGGGGAGGAATAGTTTTTATAGGTTTCATTATTCCTATGACTTTGGCTATGATCGATTATTGGGTCGCTCCTGAAGGTTTAACTGCAAGAGTTATTTTGGTAATAGCTGGAGTATCAGTTCTTATAGGCGGCCTTTGCCAGCGCTACTGTATTTTAAAGGCTGGAAGATATCGTCTTCCTATATAAAATATAAAAATCTGAGATGCTAATTTAAAGAAATATCTTAGATGTTTTTATGTTCCAAAAAAATTTAAAAAGTCAATTGTTGGAGGTTATTTGATGATTTATGAATATCGGGTTTATCAAGCTGTACCAGGGCAATTAAAAACTCTTACTAAGGTTATTGAAGCCGCTGTCCCATTTTTCCAAAAGAATGGCATGAAAGTTCTTGGCGTATGGACAACCCATTTAACGATTTCAGAAAATAGTAACCAACTTATTTACATGGTTGCTTTTGATGACATGGCTCATTTGGAAAGAGCTTGGAAAGCGTTTAGATCTGATCCAGAGTGGCACGCAGCTCATCGAAAAATTACTGACAATGCCCCCAACTATTTGGATCATTTTAGTAACTATGTAATGACACCAACTGATTACTCTCCGAGTGAATAGGGGTTATTTAAAATATTCCAACTCTTCACATTGATTAAAATCTATTAGGATGGTGAAACTTGAAATTTGGTGTAGAGATTCCAACATGTAGAGAAGGAGTTTTTGTTCCAACACCCTTTGCTGGCCCAAATGAAATAATTCAATTAATTAAACTGGCAGAACAGCTTGGTTATTATGCAGTGTGGGGCACGGATTTTTGGAATCCACAAGGTAGGGTTCCAAAAGGTCTTGATAGCCCTCCCAATTGGTATGAGGTAATGATATCTCTTGCATATGCAGCAGCCGTTACTGATAAAATTAAATTAGGAACAGGCGTTATACTTTTACCTTATAGAGATCCTGTTATACTGGCCAAGCAAGCAGCAACGTTAGATCAATTTAGTAATGGAAGATTTCTTTTAGGAATTGGCTTAGGTGTCCGGCCAGAATTTGAATCTATTAATACTCGTCAAAGTAAAGCTCATAGAGGTCGAATGCTCGATGAAAAATTGGAAGCCCTTATATTACTTTTAAGTCATACTCAAGAAGAATATAGTTTCAAAGTGGATAATGTACAATTTGAAAATGTTAATCTAAATCCTAAACCTATCCAAAATCCTTTACCCATGTATAGCCCAGGCAGAAATCCTGGTTCTCTCAGGCGAATTGCCAAGAATTCTATGGGATATCTGATAAGAAACTCAGAAGCTCAGGACAGATTGGAAGCCATTAAGCCTTTTTTAACTGAGTATGGGCGTGATATTTCAGAATTAGATGTGGTTGCAGAATCTCATTTAAGCCTTGCAAGTACACATCAAGATGCTGTTACGAATTACCAAAATAGTCGACTAGGTGATCGAAGTAAAAGTATGAATATTGGCGACATGAATAAGGTAATTTCTGATAATTGGATTGGTACCGTCAATGAGGTTGTGGAAAAAATAGTTAGCACTAAGGAGATGGGGATTTCCCATTATCTTGCTCTTCATATAGCAGGAGATACTGTTGAAGCTCAGAAAGAACAGATGCAACTTTTTGCGGAGGAAGTAATACCACAAGTTGAGTCTGCATGAATTAGCTGTCATCAGTATTAGTGTTATAGGGTATAAAGATGAAATTTGGTATTGGCGCACCTACTTGCAGAGAAGGCGTATTTTATCCAGTTCCGTTCGCCGATTCAAAAGACATTGTAGAGATTACACTTTTAGCAGAGAATCTAGGATTGGATTCCATTTGGAGCACTGACTGGATCACGCCAACTCCTAAAAGGAAAATCCCAGATACTCAGGCGCCTAATTGGTACGATCTCTTAATCTCTATGGCTTACTGTTCTGCGGTGACCAGTCGAATTACTCTAGCTACTGGAACAGTTGTATTGCCTTTTCGAGATACAGTTATTCTCGCTAAGCAAATAGCTACGTTAGACCAGTTTTGTAATGGACGATTAACTTTAGGGGTTGGGCTTGGTGGTAACCGAGAAGAGTTTACATTTATAAGGGCTAAGGATAAAAACACTCATCGGGGTAAACTTTTTGATGAGCAGATAGCGGCACTAAATCTTTTGTTAAGCCATGATGATGTTAGTTTTATGGGTGAGTATGTTGAATTCAATAATGTATCCCTTAACCCAAAACCTACTAAAGCAATCCCGGTTTACTTTTCAGGTAATGGGCCTACATTGTTTAAAAGAGTAGCAAAATGGGGTTCTGGTCTCTTAATTCCAGTGGCAAAAAATCGTATAACAACAAAGATAGAAAACTTAAAGATTGAATTGGATAAAGTTGGAAGAGATGTCTCTGAGATAGATGTGGCTGGACATACCTACACGAGTATAGCAAAGACTCATGAGCAAGCTATCAAAATGTTCAATGAAAGTAGACTAGGTCGTCGATATGATGGTGAGGATCTTTGCAAGGTTTTAGACGAAAATCTCATCGGGACACCAGCAGATATCATAGGTCATATTGATAAACTCTCTTCTGAAGGAATGACACACTGTATTGCAACTAGTTTTGCTGTGGATACATTTGAGGAACTAAAAGAACAGGTCCAGATGTTTGCAGAAGAGGTTGTACCTTTTTGCTAGTATCCTCTAAAAGGAAATTTAGTATATATTTTCAGAAAGCTATCTTAGAATATTACCTTTACTGCTGCGTTTATTGCTGCCACTAATGGTCTTGGATAAACCCCGATTAAAATAATTGCACAGAAGAGTAAAATTAGGGTTGCTGATGTGAGCGAAGGGAGTCGGATCAAACTATGATCAACCGCATCTTCTATATACATCTGCCTGATAATAGCCAGGTAGTAGTAAAGGGATATTACGCTATTTAATATAGCCAATCCGGCTAACCATAGTAAACCTTCGTTGGTAGCTGCCGTAAACAGATAAAATTTAGTAGTAAATCCGGCAAATATTGGTAGACCAGCCAATGAAAATAGAGATCCTGTAAATACCATAGAAACCAGAGGGGCACGTTTAGCTAAACCTGCAAAATCTCTAACCAATTCTTTCTGTGTAGCGTTATAAAAGATGATA
>CAYTFF010000003.1:3758-23460 GCA_964437045.1 uncultured Dehalococcoidia bacterium | reverse complement strand
GAGCGCCGCTATACCAATGAGTAGGTAGCCTACTTGTCCGATGCTCGAGTAAGCAAGCAGGCGTTTTATATTTCTTTGTGTAAGGGCGACCAAGTTACCTATTGTCATAGTGAGCGCCGCAATAATTGCTATAATTATTTGCCATTCTCCTATTGCTGGTAGCAAAGCTTCCCCGATAAGGCGGAGAATTAAGGCAAATACTGCAGCTTTTGCTCCAACAGCCAATAATGCCGTTATTGGAGTCGGGGCACCTTCGTAAATATCAGGTGCCCACATATGAAATGGTACGGCAGCAGCTTTAAATCCTAATCCTGCAATGAGTAAGATTAAGCCTAATAATGTTTGAGGACTGACGGTACCACCTTCTAATAAAATCATATTAGTTAATTGTTCACTTATACCATCAAAGCTGGTGGTTCCTAGAGTTCCATAGATTAGGCTTATACCATATAGCAAAAGAGATGATGAGAATGCTCCGAGAAGAATGTACTTAGTTCCAGCTTCATTAGACTTTGGGTTGAAACGGTTATAAGAAACTAGTATATAAAGAGTAAAGCTCAGTAATTCTAAAGATATATAGGCAGTGAGAAGCTCTCCTGAAATTGTCATCATGCTCATAGATAGTATGCAAAAGATAAGAAGGCCGTAATATTCTCCTGGATTCGAAAGGTTCTTTTTGACAAATTCTAGTGAGGATAAAATGATTATTACACCAATACCAACAAAAACTCCTTTAAAAAATAGTGAATAGGCATCTATTTTTATCATACCTTCGTAAAGGGTAGAATTTTCTCCCCAGAGGAATGTTAGCGTGAAAGCTATGATCCCGAGGAGGCCAAATATTGAAAAGTAGGGTAATACCTGCTTTCTGTGTTGAGGTAATATAAGGTCAAGGGAGAATACCATGAAGGCTAATCCGGTAAGCAGGAATTCTGGCAATAAAAGAGTGAAGTCGTTACTTGTCATATGGCTATTCCCCTCAATAAGGCTATGACAGTGCTATCAATTAGTTTTAAGAATGGGAAGGGCCATATACCAATTATTACCAAGAATGCTACCAATACACCCGTGGTCATGCCTTCAAGTTTATTGGCGTCTTTTATATCATTCCAATGTTTGGTGATAGGGCCAAAGAATACCTTGCCTATAAGGCGTAGAATATATGCAGCTGTTATAGCGGCCCCGATAACTCCTAATGTTCCAATTATTAAGTTTGTTTGAAATGCTCCAATAAAAATTAGTAGTTCTGCAATAAAACTACTTAATCCTGGCAGGCCAAGCGAAGCTAGCCCAGCGACAGTAAAAAAAGAAGCAGCTAATCCCATACGCTTGGATAATCCTTCTAGAATAGTAATATCTCTAGTGTGGGTACGTTCATATATAATCCCGACAACACCAAAAAATAGGGCTGTCATAATACCATGTGAAAACATTTGAAGAACGGCACCACTGATGCCAAGTGGTTTCAGGGTAGCTAGCCCCATTAGTACATAGCCCATATGGCTTACGCTAGAGTATCCTATGACATATTTAAGATCTCTTTGAGCCATTGCTGAACATGCTCCATATAGTACATTAATAGTTGCTAAGATAAGCAGAACAGGCATCCAGTCACTAGCACCTTCAGGTAGAAGAGTTATCCCGACTCTAATGATTCCAAAGGATCCTAATTTCATTAAAACACCTGCATGTAACATACTTACAGCGGTTGGGGCTGCGACATGACCATCTGGAGACCAGGTATGGAAAGGCCATAAACCTGCTAATACACCAAAGCCAATAACTATCAGTGGGAAAATCACCTGTTGAAACCCAGGGCTAAATTCAGCATTTTGAAGGGTCATAATGTTGAAGGTACCCATTTCTGCATACGTGTAGATAGACATGATGCCAACCCAGACAAGAAGACTTCCGCCTACTAGGTATAGGACCAGTTTCATGGCACCGTATTCTTTTGTGCGTATAAAAGTTTTGAATGTACTATTACTTCCCCATATTCCTATTAACAAATACATTGGTAATACTGCTAACTCGTAGAAGAAAAAAAGGAAAAAGAGATCTATACTTATAAAAACTCCATAGACTCCCGCCACTAGAAGTAATAACAATATAAAATAATCTTTAGCGTCGTTCTGTATTTTCCAAGAAAGTCCTACAGCAGTAGTTATGATTATCCCAGTCAATAAAAGCATCAGTGCTGATATCCCATCAACCCCTAGACTTAATCTAATTCCAGGAATTTCTAACCACTTGTATTCTGCAATGAATTGAAATCCTCCGATTGTGGAGTTGTAGTAAATACATACATAAATGCTTAATATCAATGTAATAAGAGCCGTAATCGCAGTTATCCATTTAATAACTTTCGAATAATAGCTGGGGGTAAAAATAATTAGTGCAACACCAAGGAATGGAGCAGTGATAATCATACTGAGAATATATTTATCAACCATCTCCATTTAGTTCATATCCTCTGAATTACTAACTGATAAGATTACTTTTTTTAGATATTTCGGAATTTTAAGTATCACTATCATTTCAATAAAATTCCCCATATTATTACCAAAGCTATTACACCTAATATCATTCCAGAAGCGTAAGTATACATCTGTCCCGACTGGAGAAAACGTAACCTACTACCAGATTTTAGAATGGAATTTCCTAGCCCATTTACGCCAGTATCATTAATGATAAGGCGATCAAACTTGGCAATAATCTCTGAAAACCCAAAAACAAATTTTGTTATTGCGAATTGCAATATTTCATCTAGGTAATATTTGTTTTTAACCATATTGTAAGCCCAATCTAGCTTAGGAGTAATTTTGGTATTTGAAACTGCTTTCTTGAGATATATTATGTATCCCAAAACGAAACTAAAAATTACTAGAATTATAGATAAACTTGTAAGCCAAATCTTTATTGAGGCAGGGCCTAGTCCAACATGGAACGTTGTTCCTAAACCATCAAATGCTTCGGTCCATCCTGTAATAATGAACCCAAGTAATCCTAAAACTATAGTAAAAGATGCTAGTAATATCAGAGGTATAGTTATTAACAAAGGAGACTCTTTAACTCCTTCATTTTCCTTCGTTAATTTTCCAAAAACAACTATAAAAAATAATCGTGCCATGTATAATGCACTTAACAATGTAGCAAGTAAGGCTAGTATTATGAAAATAGAGTTCCGGCCAGATAGAATTGATACCAGGATCTCCTCTTTACTAAAGAATCCACTGAGAGGAGGGATTCCCCCAAGAGATAGTACCCCAATCGTAAATGCTAAGGTGGTAACTGGCATTCGTTTTAGAACACCACCCATTTTAAAGATATCTGTTTCTTTAGTACCGCGGGTTATACTGCCAGCAGATAAGAATAGAAGGGCTTTGCCAAATGCATGTACCAAAAGGTGAAAAATAGCTGCCCCCACACCAAATGCGCCCAATGAGACCATCATAAACCCCAAATGACTAATTGTGGAATAGGCCAAAACTTTTTTAAGATCCGTCATCACCAAGGCTATACTTCCTGCCATTAGTGTTGTCGTCATACCAATTATTGCAACAATTAGAACTACAACTGGTACTAATTCAAACAGTGGAAATAGTCGTGCTACTAAGAAAACACCAGCTGCTACCATGGTGGCAGCATGTATTAGGGCACTAACTGGTGTAGGGCCTTCCATAGCATCAGGTAGCCAAATGTGTAATGGAAACTGGGCAGATTTGCCCATTGCGCCGACAAAGATCAATAACGTAGCAGCAGTGAGTGTACCTTGAGATATACCACCACTTTCCGCTATATGAAATATAGTCGATAATTCGAAACTCCCAGTAGCTTTGAACAATAGGATAATCCCTATCAGTAATCCGACGTCACCGATACGTGTAGTTGTGAAAGCTTTTTTTGCTGCTTCAGCAGCACTACGTTTCTCGTACCAAAATCCAATTAAGAGGTATGATCCTAACCCGACAAGTTCCCATGAAAGGTAAGTAAGGATCAGGTTGTCTGCAAGGATCAATGTTAACATTGCAGCGGCAAACATGGAGTGTATCGCAAAGTACCAATTATACCTTTGTTCACCACGCATATATTCTAATGAATAAACTTGTATTACGAAGGATACTAATGTTACTAGCCCCAGCATAGTTACAGATAGAGGATCTATTATGATACCCCAAGTGAAAATAGTGGTCCCTACAGAGAACCAATCCATGCTGATAATCTTGGATCCATGATTAAGCATGTCCATTAATACATAGCAAAATATTAAGAATCCAAGGAATATGGCAGAGATTCCAATATAGGCAATCTTATTTTTATATCTTGGTAGGAGATAATCCAGGATCAAAATAAAAACAAATGCTGCTAAAGCCATTACAGGTGCCAGCCATGCCCATTCCATTTTAACCTACCTTTAACAGATTGCTTACTTTTTGTTTATAACTATGGATTATCAATATATGTTTCACTGATTAATCAGATTTTAGGTTAATTTGTTAACATGAATAAAATAGTTACCATTTCATTAAGTTTATTTCATCCATATTAGCAGTGGACTTGTTTTTAAATAAACGCAATATTATAGCCAGCGCTAGTCCAACTTCTGCAGCACCAACAGTAATTATAAAAATTATAATTACCTGTCCCAAGCCTTGTTGAGCTTCAGTAAAGTTTGAAAAGGCGGCAAAACCTATTAGGTTTATATTAATAGAGTTTAGTATAAGTTCTATAGATAAAAGGATAAGTATGGCACTTCTACGGGCTAAGACTCCATATAATCCTATGGAGAAAAGGGCAGCACTAAGTATTTGGAAATGAAGTAGAGTCATTATTCTTTTGCTCCATCATCGTCCCTTGCTAATATTATTGCTCCGATTAAAGCTGTTAAGAGTACAAGAGATGCAATTTCGAATGGGACTGCCCATTGTGTAAAGAGGATACTACCTAGTTGTCGAAAAGATATTTGTTGTACTTGAGTAGATTCTGGGTGCTCTAGGATAAAAGTAGTAACTAGGATTATAAATATTGCTGCGGCAGATACTATGGCTAATGGCCACATTTTATTGGTAGTCTTACCTTTGAAATCTTCTATTTTCGTTAACATTATGGCAAACATTATGACTATAGTAATTGCGCCACCATATACCAGAACTTGTACTAATGATAGAAATGGAGAAAATAATAGCAGATAAAGCCCCGCCACAGATATCAGGCTAAGAAGTAATGCAAAGGCCGCATGTACAATATTGTTGGTAGATACAACCAAGATTGCACCACCTAAACACAACGTAGCTGATATGTAGAATAAAACTAACGAAGCCATTAAGATTTATTCTCCTGATTTAAGTTGTCCTTCTCACTTGTAGAAGTTTTCGATTTTTTCTTTATTTTAATTTTGGGTGGTTGCCAGTTTACTTCTTGTTGATAGATTTTTCCCATCTCTAGCAATTGAGGTAAATTAACACGATTGTCATTACGGCGATATTTACTAAGTTCATGTTCATGACTCATTTCTATAGCATCAAAGTTACAAACTTCTACACAAATAGCACATAGTATACATCTCCCTAGGTTAACTTCGAATTCATCAATGATCTTTCTGCGGGAGCTTTTCCCTTTAGCATGAAGAGGATTGTCTTTCATTGTTGCTGTCATACATTGTGTAGGGCAGTATCTTATACAGACCATACATCCCGTACAAAATGGCTCTTCGACATCGTAATCCCAGGTAAGTGCAGGGAAGCCCATATACCGCTTGTCTAAGGGTAGGTGTTCCATTGGGTACTGGGCCGTAACTGGCTTTCGTACCATTGTACTGAGAGTAACCAAAAGTCCCTTTAAATTTCCTAACATTTTTACCTTTATTTAATTATTGATATAACAAAATTGTATTTTCAGATTCATTTTTGTATAGGCCATTTGGCAGGATATACCTGTACCGTATTTTGTTTGGTATGTGAGGAAGATCTTTTGTAGATGATATAAAATGTGCCTAGTAGAAAAGGTAACGACATTATAGTTAAAGACCAAACAGGCCATCCATAAAAGAGAAACATACCAGTCAATATTATATTGATAAATGCCAGTGGTACTAGTAATTTCCAGGCGAATGACATTAGTTGATCAATTCTGAGTCTTGGGTATGTTCCTCTAATCCAGAAAATTATCATTACTACGACAAATGTTTTGATTAAGAACCAACTAACTGAAAGAAATGTAGAAGGCATTTCTGGCCAACTCCATCCTCCAAAGAATAGTAGAACAGTTAAAATAGATATTGTAAATGTGTTCATATACTCAGCCATAAAAAATATAGCCCAATGGATTCCACTATATTCTACAAGTGGTCCTCCAACTATTTCTGATTCGGCATGATGAATATCAAATGGGGTTCTGCCAATCTCAGCCAGTCCAGAAACGAAGAAAATGAACAGGCCTAAAGGTTGAATTATAGCAAATGGTAAAATATGTTGGCCTGCCAGATCCTTGATAGTTTGATGCCCATCTATAGTAACTAAGACAGTATTACCATCCACAATGTCGGTAAGTCTTAAAGATTGTACTAACATTGCTACACCTAATATGGCCATTATCAGAGGGATCTCATAGCTTATTAATTGGGCAACTGCTCGAAGACCACCAAAAGTGGCATATTTGTTTCCAGAACTCCAGCCAGCCATCACTAGCCCTATAACCGATAAGACAGAAAGAGCCACAATATAGAACAGTCCCATGTCAAGATTTTGTAAAACCAAATCTTCAGCCAAAGGAATAGTAACCCATATCATAAAAGATGGGATAAATACAGCTATTGGTGCTAGCCAAAAAATTTTCTTATCAGCCCAAGCTGGGAGGATGTCCTCTTTGACTAAAAGCTTTAGCCCGTCAGCGAAAGGTTGTAAAACTCCATGAAAACCTACTCTCATAGGCCCCATCCTCATTTGTATCCGACCTAGGGTTTTGCGTTCCAGATATGTGAGTAATAGAACTACTAGGAGTAGGAATGTAAATAATCCGAATATACCAAGTGACAAATTAATCACGTTTAAAAAAGTCACCTGTCAACCTCGCCCAATATGATGTCTATAGATCCTAAAATAACTACAGAATCAGCTAAATATGAATCTATAAGTAGGCGTGGGAGTGCTTGAAGAGTTGAAAACGATGGAGCGCGTACCTTTACTCTATATGGTTTAGTTGAGCCATCGCTTATCAAATAAACCCCAAAATCACCTCTTGGATTCTCTGCTCGGACATATACTTCTCCTTTTGGAGGTCTAATAAGGAATTTTGCTGAGTCTGATTTTACTGGACCTGGTTCAATCAATTTAATAGCTTGTTCAATAATTTTAACTGACTCTCTCATTTCTGCTACTCTGACGTAATAGCGGTCCCAGCAATCACCTTCTGAACCAACAGGTATTCCAAATTCGAATCTCTCATATATGGAATATGGCTCAGTAACACGTATGTCGTCTAGGATGCCACTAGCTCTTAAATTAGGTCCAGACATTCCTAAATTTAGTGCATCATTACCACTAATTGCCGCAACTCCTTTAGTACGGGCTAAAAATAATTCATTTCTACTAAGGAGTTGAGCACATTCATCAATGCCTTTTTTAACTTCATCTAGTTCATGGGTTAGGTTTTTTTCAAAGTCTTCAGGGATATCTTCCCGCACTCCACCAATATTTATATAATTGTGCATCATTCGTGCTCCACTTACTGCCTCAAATAATGACTGGATACGCTCTCGTTCCTTGAAGGCATAGAGAACTGGAGTAATAGCACCTGCATCTAGGCCGTAGGCCCCGTAAAACATTAGATGGCTAGTGATTCGGTTTAATTCGCACATTATTATACGAATATATTCAGCACGTTCAGGTATAATTAATCCCATTAATTTTTCAACCGCCATACAAAATACTAATTCATTATTGAAGTTAGAAAGGTAATCCATTCTGTCAAAAAGGCTTACTATCTGGGGATAAAGTTCTGCTTCACAAATTTTCTCTGATCCTCTGTGAAGATACCCTATATGCGGCTCAACTTGGATAATACGTTCACCATCCACCCAAAGTACCATCCTGAACACTCCGTGTGTGCTGGGATGTTGAGGCCCCATGTTGACCATCATGTCTACACTATTTAAATTCTGATTCACGGGCATATCAACTACCACTCATCATAATCGTGAAATGGAAATGACCTTTTTCCTGGATAGCCTTCAAAGTCTTCATATAGTAATAGAGGAGAAAGGTCAGGGTGTCCTATAAATTCAACCCCGAATAAATCATGGCCCTCGCGTTCAAACCAATTGGAAGCTGGCCAAATTGATGTAACGGAAGGTACTTTTGGGGAATCTTCCGTCACAGAAGTTTTGACAATCATTTTATGAAAGTTTTCCATTGAGTAGATATGATATATGATCTCGATCCTACTTATGTAGTCAACTACTGACAGGCATCTAAGGTAGTTAAAACCGAACCGGGAGTCTTCCTTAAGAATTTTGCAGGTTGGCAAAAGCTTTTCAGGCGCTAAAGTCAGTGTAACCTCATCTATCAAAGCACCTATTTGAGGTACAAGATCAGTAAAAAATTTACATAAAAGGGATTTCAGTGATTCTCCTCTATTATCGAGGCAAATGGGAGCTTCTTTAATAGTTAATCTTTTATCCTTTTCCATCACCTTTTTTAGCGTCTTGGGAGATTTTTTTTTGTAATTGTATTATGCCATGCATTAATCCTTCTGGTCTTGGTGGACAGCCTGGTACATATACATCAACTGGAATTAGATGATCTACACCCATTACTACTGAATATGATCTGTAGTATGGACCTCCGTTAGTTGCGCAACTTCCCATCGCTATGACCCATTTAGGATCTGGCATTTGTTCGTATAATAATTTGATAGGCTCAGCCATCTTTTTTACAACAGTGCCTGCTATGATCATAACATCGGCTTGTCGTGGGGATGGCCATGTAACTATACCAAATCGGTCTAAGTCATGGTGTGACATATGAGTACTTATCATTTCAATTGCACAGCAGGCAAGTCCAAAAGAAAGTGTCCACAGAGAAGATTTTCTAGCAACTGCAAAAAGCTGATCGGATTTAGCTGTAAGTACATTGGGCAGTGCCTTTTGAAATATACTAGGTCCAGGAGTATTCCCAAGTCCTTTGGGTGTCATTTCCATTGGAGAACTCCTTTTCTCCAACCATATATGATACCGAAGAATAAAATTCCTATGAAGATTAACATTTCATAGAAAACAACCGATATGCTTTCAAGGAATATTACACCCCAAGGGAAAAGAAAGGCTGCTTCGACATCGAATATCAGGAATAAAATCGCAAATATGTAATATCTTGTACGTAGCTGAGACCATTTATGAGGAGAGGCAGGAATACAACATTCATAAGGCGAAGTTTTAATTAACGATGGTCTTCTTGGGGAAAGTATTTTGGAAAGAATAAAGATTGTGATAATCAGAACGGTGCCTATACCGCCTGCTAAAACAACGGCTGTCCAGTTTGTATAATATCCATCTGGCAACTACATACCCTCCAGGCGGTCGAAGTGTACATTGATGTATTTACGGTGTCAATGTAAAACAGGGTTAAAAAATTACCTTGTATAATTTATGGATAAGGATGTTAATTAGGCTTTTTTTACTATCGGTATGACTTCTTCAGCAAGTATATGAAGCTGCTCTTCTATTTCGGGCATTGTATCTGCGGCTATATGAATTGGAGAGCAATGATTAGCCCCAGCCATTTCAAAGTTTATGATAAATTCTGCTACTTCCTCAGGAGTACCAATTAGGTTGTTATCAAAATACCAGTTTTCATCTCTTGGTTTCCCCCCTTGCATACTATTCTTGAACTGGTCTAAGGCTTCTTTACGTGATTTACCTAGTCGCATACCCCAGGTAGTCGTGATATCAAGTTCAGACATTGAGCGCCCTTCTTTTTCCATAACTTCTTCTACTTCTCGTGAGAATTCCTTAAAGCTTTTAAGGCTTGGGTATGATACTAGCCAACCATGTGCATGCTTTGCGATTCGCTGTGGTGTAGTTTTACTATGTCCTGAAATATATATGGGAATCGGATTTTGTACAGGTCTTGGGTATAAGGAAATATCTTTATAGGCGTAATATTCCCCTTCAAAACTGGCACTAGTTTCTGTGAGCAACTTAGTTACCGACTCCAACCCCTCGTCGAGCATATTTCCTCTGTGCGCCTTGGCTTCCTTAGGTTTAATCGAAATAAATTCTTCTCTGATCCCACCTAGCCCGAGGCCTAGTAAAAGCCGGCCGTTACTGAAATGATCAAGAGTGATGGCCTGTTTAGCTAAGATTACTGGCTCTCTAAATGGCATTACTATAAGCCCAACGCCTAATTTTATAGTTTCCGTCTTGACAGCAACGGCGCTTAAAGTTGTTAATATTTCATACCAACTGGGGGGAGGACTGAATTTTTCTAATGAAGATTTAGATGGGTTGATGAGATCATTGGCCCAAACAGAGTCAAAGCCTAGTTTCTCGCAACGTTGTGACAAATCAATAATCTCGTGCGGGCCTATGAATCCGGTAAGATTATCACGCCCTTCCCTACAAGTTGGTATAGGAAATCCAAATTTCAATTTAGCCTACCCCCTATTGTTTCTCTTGTTTAACATTAAATCTTATATGAATGTTACCCAGTCCAATTCAGAGACAGATCTGCATCTACTGAGTATACGTCTCTCTCTACTTTGTCAAACAATGGTGTTGCATTATTATTTTTCGGGCGATCTGGTAAATTTTGGAAGTCATTATAATGGTCAATTGACTCCCATACTGTTACGGTTGCCCATAATTCTGGGTCAGTTGTTGATTTGAGCGCCATTCTTGAAATTAGGCCATTCGCATTCTTGGAGTCTGCGGTATTCTTTTTAAATGCTTCCATTCCGCGGTCAAATTTTTCCTTACCCATCCAGTGCAGTGCAACAAGGGCTACTGCCTTGTTGCTAGTACCTTCAGTGTTGTTGGGCATGGTAGTTAGAGTGTTATTTACCTCATATACATCTCGTTCTAATTTATCAAAATGTGGATTATTCGGGTCACTCTTAGGTTTATTCGGATCATTCTGGAAGTTATTATAGTCATCCATTGTCTCCCAAGTAGTAACTGTTGTCCAAAGCTCTGAATCAGTAGTAGATTCCAATGCTAACCTAGATATAAATCCCTTTGCTTTAGTGGCCCTGGAGCTATTTTGGCGAAAGGCATTCAGGCCCCTCTCCTTCTTGTCTGGACCCATCCAGTGCAATGCAATTAAAGTAATCATTTAATCCTCCTAAATAATCAATGACATTCTTAAATATTTGCCAAGACTTCGTATCCCTCTAGTTTTTCACCTCTGAATAAGCTTTGTACTCCGTCCTTTGCTCTTTGGGCATTACGTTGCTCTACCCCTTTAACAAAATTCTCATAGGATGATCTATCTGCAAAGGTTGTTACAGTAGTAATCTTATAAGGATCAATCTCTGACTTTAGAACCATCCTCGATATCAAGCCTTTAGTGTTCTTCAGGGTTTGAGTGTTAGTCTTGCTTGCATCTGTCCCTCTTTCAATTCCATCTGGATCAGACCAATGCTCTGCAATTAATGTTATCATCGCTAACTCCTTAAAAATACATTTTATGTGGGCAAAATTAAACCGAGGGTCAGTTTAGCACGAGATAAAGAAAAGGACTAGGGGCGATTCAGGGTTATATTTAGAAACGGAATAGTATTTTACTCAGGTGAAAAATGATATTTGGCTCTACTTTGGATAGAATGCAAAGGGTAGAGTTATATCTATCTTTATTTATTCATAAAATTACGTATTCTAAAGGTAGTTAATTCTGGTTCTATAGGGGCAACATATGGAGCTTTAGATGTTGGCTCCTTTATTTTTGCCACTATAAACCATGGACCATCTTCATTTAAAGCACGCAAGAAAATTTCTTCTAGGTTTTCTATGTTTTTTACCGTAGCAGTCTTAGGGATGGAACAAGATTTTGCTACTTCCTCTAGGTCAGTCCCTGCAGATGTGTGGCTTGGTTGATGGCCAGTTTGGCCCCATTCTTCGTTATCCCAAACTATAGTGATAAGGTTCTTTGGTTGGTGTCGACCAATTGTACTTATAGTACCCATATTCATAACTATGGCTCCATCTCCATCAAAAGCGATAACCTTCTTGTCTGTCGAGATAGCCATTCCAAAGGCGATTGAAGATACCAGCCCCATTGCTCCATAGGTATAGAAAAAATTGTCCTTATGCCCTGTTTGCCAAAGCTCATTGGATGTTGGGCCAAGATTGGAGACCACAACTTCATTTTGGATGTGATTGGCCAAATGTTTTATGCCTTCAAATCTTTCCATACTAATACCGTATAAATTACTTCTGAATGTATGAATCTCTAAAACTTAATAGATTAAACTCTGGTTCATAAACTGCGGGTGCCTTAGGACCATCACCTTGTTCTATCTTTGCAACGATAGCCCATGGGCCATCTTCAGTTAGAGCTTTTTTAAATATTAAATCAAAATCTTCTATTGTTTTAACCAAAAATGATTTCTCTATTCCACATGATTTAGAAACATCTGCTAGATTTGTTCCACTAGAAGTATGGCTTGGCATATGAGCTGTCTGTCCCCATTCTTCATTATCGTAGATAATTACAATCAAGTTTTTTGGTTGGTGACGCCCTATTGTAGCCAATCCCCCCATGTTCATTACCACAGCTCCATCACCATCTAAGGAAATTACTTTCGTGTCTGTACTTATTGCTATTCCAAAAGCTACTGAAGAACAAAGTCCCATGGATCCATATTGATATAGGTTTCTTGTACGATGCTTAATCGACCTTAGCTCTTTACTAGTTGGACCTAGATTAGAAATTATTGGTATATTGTCATCTATTGATTCTAGGACTATTTTAGATAGGTCAAACCTTATCAACCTTTACCTCCATGAAGTAATGGTGTCATAAACATTCCTACAGGTTGATGGCTAGCATAGCAAGCCTTGATTGCACCAGTAATCATTTCATAAAGTCTATTTTCATCTGTAAGCTCAAA
Source organism: uncultured Dehalococcoidia bacterium (assembly GCA_964437045.1). GTDB lineage: Bacteria > Chloroflexota > Dehalococcoidia > Lucifugimonadales > CAYTFF01 > CAYTFF01. The sequence goes on along the minus strand of CAYTFF010000003.1, from coordinate 10,356 downwards.
ATGAAGTATGCCAAGTGCGTCCAGAACAGGTTTGGCTGCTTGACCCATCGGGAATTGGGCTGTACTGGTTTCGGCAAGATGACCTCTCAGATTTATAAGCATCGGGATGGGAATTCTGGCTGGTACATTTAAACTTCCTAGAGCATTAACACAATTTCCAAGACCGCTTGATTGCATGAAGATCCCAGCCCTTTGTCCAGCTGCATATGCTCCTGAAGAAACCCCTATACCTTCCTCTTCCCTACTGACTGGTATCAATCGGAAAAATGGGTCTTTCTCCATTATCCTTATAGGTATCGCTAAGCTATTATCTGGAATATATGTTATAAGGTCTACTTTACTATCTTTATAAGCTTCAACTAATATCTCAGCCCAGCTCATAGTCTACCCTCCTACTGAGATCATCAACAATAATCATGATGTTAGATCCGTATCGGAATCTAGCACTATAAATTCTGGTTGTCAATAAACATTGCTAATCTGAATTAGTTATAGGAGGCATATTTCTTTCATTTGGTGGTGAAGAAGGATAGGAAGTTTCATTTGCTAGATTTAGCATATCGAACACTCGTTTACCAGCAGTGGAAACCGGCCATCTAAGAGGTACAGGTGTCTTTACGTAGAAAGCTTTAAACTTCCCTCCAATATGATGTCTATGACCAGGGGGCCAATAAAACATATCTCCCTTTTGTCCTTTATATACTCCTCCAGTTTCTAAATCTTCAATTATCATTTCGCCATCTATAATTAAAGCTGTTTGGTGATACCAGAAGTAAGACACAACAGGATTTATAGTTTTTGTGGGGTGCTCTGCTATACCACAGACTATTGCGGTACCAGTGTCGGATGGATTTATAAGATCTACTTGCTTCCATCTATCCTGCGGCATTTCGGTAAGGTTATCCACTTCCACAGTGGTGGCGTTAAGAGCATTTTTAACATATTTAATTAGTTTGTATTTGTATCGTGGAAGTTTCTTACCTTCTTCTATCAATTCCTGCCTTACTTCTAAAGGAGGTGAGGCAGGATATAGTATTTCGTTATCTATTTTCAATAGGCTAAGTCGTGACTTTTTCCCTTCAGGGGTTTTCAGCCATCTCCACATAGATGGAGTTCTAACAAAATATGCTCTGAATTCACCTCCCATTTTCATGTTGGCTCCTGGAGGCCAGTAGAACAAATCATTGCTTGAGGCCCGATAAATATCTCCCGTGTCCATGTCTTGGATAGTCATAACTCCATCAAGTACAAGTACAATTTGATGCCATTGAAATCGCATTTCAAACATTTGAGTTGATTTATGTTCTGCAACTCCGGCGACGAATACTAGATTAGTATCTGTTGGGTTTAATACGTCAACTTGGAAAAAATTATTACGTGATTGGGATAGTCCCAATAAATCACCATCGTCTACCCCAGATACTTTCGCGGATGTCGCTCCCTTAATAAATTTCATGCATGGTCGTTCTGTTAGATTATTATCTGACATCATCGCCCTCCTTTGTAAGTTTACTCAATTTCAGAAATAGACTCCATCGGATTATCCAATACGACATCAGGTAAAGCACCTTCGTAATGGGTTTCATTTGGGACGTTGAATAGGTTTAAAACCTTCTTTTTACCTGATGGCGTTTTTGTCCATCTCCAAACTATAGGTGTACGTGAGTATAGGGCACGGAATGTTCCTCCCATTCTAATACGGAGACCTGGACCCCAGTAAAATAGATCTCCTGCCGTTCCTTTAAATACCTCTCCAGTTTCGGTATCTTGGACAACCACATTCCCCTCTAGAATGAAAGTAACTTGATGTTTGGTATTAAGGTATTCGAACACTTGGTCGGATTTGTGTTCTGCAATTCCAGATTGCATCACCAGATTTGTATCTACAGGATCAATAAGGTCTATTTGAGACCAGTCGCTGGCTATGCTATCAAAATCATCAACAGGGATAGTATTGGCCTTTTTCGCATCTCGCACATGTTTAATACCTGGTATAGTTCTTTTATTGATAGGCATATTTTTCTCCTAAATTGATAATTCCTTAAAAGATTTTTCTAGATGTAGCCTAAAACAATTCTTTCAACTAGGGCAGAGTTTATCACATACACAATGACTAGGCATCAACCTTAGCTAAGCTAGTTATCACTTTCAACAATATAGTAACTATGGTACAGTTACGATCAAATATTTACCCCAATGGTAATTGATATGGCTGAAATTAGTAAGGATCAATTAAGGACTCTCGCAGAACTTGCTGGCCTCGATCTTACCGAGGAACGCTTGGATTACTTATTACCACAGATGCAATCTATTATAGACTCTGCTGCTAAACTTGATGAGCTTAACCTTGGCGATACCCCGCCTAGTTTTGGTGGCCCTAAAGGGAATCAATAAAGTTTAATTTTTATCAGGGCAGACCGTTTTTCTTACACCTTCAATTGTGCTGACAACACAGATAACTTATTGTTGACATATAAAAAAAGTAAGTATATACTTAGTCTTGTTATTAGTATCTATTTTTTAATAGTGTATTATTAACTTGTCCGTTAGATTATTAGGTTAACACATACATATAGGGTGTTTTGGTTTATTCATGGAATAAAGCATTGGTCATTTGTTTATTGGGAAAATTCTATTAGTGTGTACTAATTTCATTAATTAGTAGGCATTAAAAAGTGAATAAAGAACAAGTATAATAAATTTAAATTTTGGAGGAATGTCAAGTGAAAATTCTGGCGCTGGTATCTTTATTAATGATTTCTCTTTTCTTAATTACAGCATGTGGAGATGATGATAGTACTGGTACAAATACAGAGGCAACTCCTATTGTTAAGATTGAAACTGTTGAGGTTATTAAAGATCCTGGTTCACTAGTACTATACTCAGGGAGGAGTGAAAAATTAGTTGGTCCTATCGTCAAGCAATTTCAGGAGGTAACTGGTATTGAGGTCAAAACAAAATATGGCAAAACCGCTGAAATGGCTGCTTTGATTTTAGAGGAAGGTAAAAATAGCCCAGCAGATATATTTTTCGCCCAAGACCCAGGAGGGCTTGGGGCTGTGGCAAAGGAAGGCATGTTTACCATTTTAGACACAGCTATACTCGACAAGGTCCCTGCATGGGCCAAATCCAAAGAATCTTTATGGATAGGTTTATCTGGTAGGGCTAGAACAGTTGTATATAGTACAAAAAATGGTATTTCTCCTTCAGATCTTCCATCATCCTTAGAAGGATTTACCGATCCTAAATGGGAAGGCAGAATTGGATGGCCTCCAACTAATGGTTCATTCCAGGCAATGGTTACTGCTATGAGAGTAGAATGGGGAGAAGAAAAAACACGTGCATGGCTTAAAGGTATTCAGGATAATAATCCAAAAGTATATCCTAAAAATACTCCAACAGTTGCTGCAGCTGCAGCTGGGGAAATAGATGTCGGCTTTGTAAATCATTATTACCTTCATAGATTCATAGCAGAACAAGGAGAAGGTTTTGGTGCGAGGAATCATCACTTAAGTTCAGGTGATGCGGGGAGTATAATACTTGTTGCTGGCGCTGGTATATTGAACACTTCAAAAAATGAAGAAAATGCCAAAAAATTCCTGGATTTCATGTTGTCCACGGTTGCTCAGCAATACTTTACTGGTCAAACTTATGAATATCCATTAGTAGAAGGTGTAAAAGCTAATCCTCTATTAATATCCCTAGATGAAATCAATAAACCCTCAATTGATATGGCCTCTCTTGATGATTTGGAAGGCACATTAGAACTTCTAAGGGAACTTGGAATTACACCATAAATAATTCATATACTAAAAAGGTTAATATATAGTTAATTTAATCAGCATAAAAAAGACATCGGTATATAGGGCTATAGTAAATAGTATTTGGGGGGGTAACGGATTAAGGACTCCCCCTTCTATAGTTTGGATGTCTGCTGCCTTGGTAGCATTGGCGATGGCACTTCCTTTAGTTTACCTATTTGTACGTACCCTAGGTGCTGGAGATGAAACTTGGCAACTTTTGTTTAGGTGGCGTACTGTAGCGATTATCTTACGTACTTTTATTTTGGTAGTTGCTGTAACTACTTCTTGTATAGCTATCGCATTACCATTAGCATGGATTACAACAAGAACAGATCTTCCTCTGAAACGTATGTGGTTTATTATTGCATGTCTTCCACTAGTTATACCAAGTTTTATAGGTGGTCTTGTTGTTGTTGCCGCATTTGGTCCTAAGGGAATATTACAGCAATTAATTTCTCCTTTAGGCATTGAAAGGCTACCTGAAATATATGGTTTCCCAGGGGCCTTTTTAACTTTAACATTACTCTCTTATCCATATGTTTTATTGACCTTAAGGGCAGCGATTAGACGTATAGACCCATCTTTAGAAGATGCATCAAGAAGTTTGGGAAAAGGGAGATGGGAAACGTTTTTAAAGGTAATTATTCCTCAGCTTAGGCCTGCCATTGCTGGAGGAGGCTTATTAGTGGCTCTGTACACTTTAAGTGATTTTGGTGCAGTTTCTTTACTTCGTTTTGAGACATTTACATGGGCTATATACCTACAATACCAGACAGTTTTCGACCGCTCGGTAGCAGCTGCACTTTCTTTGGTGCTTGTGATATTTGCAATGGGTGTTTTATTTTTTGAGTTAGTGGCTCGAGGAAAGTCTAAATATTATTCTAGTGAAGCAAAGTCTAGTAGAATTCCCTCAATCGTTATGCTGGGGCACTGGAAGTGGCCAGCAATTGCCTTTTGTATAATTTTAGTTTCTTTTGGATTAGTAATTCCTATTATGGTACTTGGATATTGGTTTATAAGGGGGGTTTTTGTGGGTGAGGAAATGGGCATATCATTGAACTTGATATTTAATTCTGTATCTGTTTCAATACTTGCGGCTTTAATAACTACTATGGCGGCTATTCCTATTGTGATTATGATTGTAAGATTTCCAAGTGTTTTCAGTAGAATCATTGAAAGGTTCTGCTATCTGGGCTTTGCCTTACCAGGTATAGTAGTTGCTCTTGCCCTTGTTTTCTTTGGAACCAATGTTGTTTTGCCTTTATATCAGACTTTAGGAATGCTTTTGTTTGCTTATGCCATCCTATTTATGCCAGCATCTCTTGGTGCTATAAGGGCCTCTCTTCTTCAGGTTAATCCGAGAATTGAAGAAGCTGCAAAAGGTCTTGGCAAGGGGAATCTGAAGGTTTTTACTTCAGTAACATTCCCGTTGATTCGTTCAGGTATTTTGGCAGGTTCAGCGTTAGTATTTCTTGTTACAATGAAGGAACTACCAGCCACTCTTATACTAGGCCCACTTGGATTTAAGACCTTAGCAACCTCTGTCTGGTCAGCTACATCCGAAGGGTTCTTTTCGGCCGCGGCGGTTCCTGCACTTATTTTAATATTAGCATCCTTTGTACCGATGAGTGTACTAATAATGGGAGGCAGGAGGAGTTGGGGTATTTGAGTAACAATATAGTTGAATGCAATAAATTAACAAAAACCTTTGATAATCGAAGGGTCGTGGATGGGTTAAGCCTTTCGGTTAAACAGGGAAGTATATTAGTTCTATTAGGTCCTAGTGGTTCAGGAAAGACCACTACATTGAGACTTATTGCTGGATTTGAAGAACCAGATTCTGGTGTTATAAAAATTGGTGAAAGATCAGTCTTTAATCAAGGTCTTTTTGTCCCTCCTGAAAAAAGAAAGGTAGGTATGGTGTTTCAGGACTATGCCCTTTTTCCAAATATGTCTGTAAGTGAAAATATAGCCTTTGGTATTCCTAAAGGTGATGAATCTAATGCAAAAGTTGAGGATTTATTATCACTTCTTCATCTAAATGGCTTTGATAATCGCATGCCTCATGAGCTTTCAGGTGGTCAGCAACAGCGTGTAGCACTAGCTCGTGCTATGGCAACGGACCCCCAGATTATATTATTAGATGAACCTTTCTCAAATCTCCATCCAGAGCTGAGAGTTCAGGTGAGAGAAGAAATAAAGGATATTTTGAAATCACGAGAAGCTACTGCCATTTTTGTTACTCATGATCAAGAAGAAGCCTTATTTATGGGGGATAACTTGGCCATAATAAATAATGGGAAATTGGAGCAGGTAGATATACCAGAGAAGATTTTCCATCATCCACACACTAGTTTTGTAGCTAATTTCATGGGAATGGCTGATTTTATCCCGGCATCTTTTATAAATGGTACGGTATATACTGAGTTAGGGCTGGTTAATACAAACGATAATATAATTGATGATTATACTAAAACTAGGTTTGAGGTTATGGTACGACCAGATGATATTAACTTTTATCCATCAGAAAATGGGAATGGAAAAATTAGTGGCCGCATTTTTCAGGGAGGATTCAATCTTTATAAGATAACGTTAGATTCTGGTATTCCTATCCACTCTGTTCGGATGCATACTAGAAATTATGAGTTAGGGACAACCGTAAAAGTAGAATTGGGTGGTGGACATCCGTTGCGCTGTTTTTCTAACGGTAAAGCTTTAGAAAATATCTAGGTTTACTTTTCATGTGCTGATAAAAGAGATTCTAATTCATTTCTAGTTGGCATAGCTGATTGAGC
>CAYTFF010000003.1:0-3748 GCA_964437045.1 uncultured Dehalococcoidia bacterium | reverse complement strand
AGCACCATTTTTAGTGACTGCAAGGGCTCCTGAAGCATTTCCATATTTTACAGCATCTCTTAGGCATTTGCCTTCGCATAGAGCAACAGTAAGTGCTGCCCCAAAAGCATCTCCTGCTGCTACAGTGTCTACTGTATCTACCTTGTAGGATGGGACTAGGCCTTCTTCATAATTAGAGATGTAATATGAACCTAATGCTCCTATTTTTACCACTACTATACTCAGCCCCAATTTAAATATCGCTGCTGCAGCGATCTTGGCGGAATCAATATTTGTAACTTTTATTCCAGTTAAATATTCAGCTTCGGTTTGATTAGGTGTTAGAATATCAACATGATCGAGTATATCCTCTGAAATATATTGTACGGGAGCCGGATCTAAAATAACGGGTATTCCTTTTTCTTTAGCGAATTTGGCTGTCGATATAGAGATATTAGATGGAACCTCTAGTTGTAGCATAAGTGCATTTGCACCCTCTAAAGCTTGAATAGATTGTTTAAGCTCATTTTCGCCACAATTCATATTAGCCCCTCTTATTACTACAATTTGATTTTGCCCTTTGGTATCAACCAATATTATTGCTACACCAGACGAACTGTTCATATCTTTATTAATTCCTTGGGTATTAACTCCTGAAGACTGGAGGTTTTCTAATAGAGCAGACCCAAATGTATCATTACCAACTCGACCAATCATCCTAACGGATGCTCCAAGTTTTGCCACACCAACAGCTTGATTTGCCCCCTTTCCTCCTGGTGTGGTAAAAAGTTTTTTGCCAACAATAGTCTCCCCTGGCGAGGGGAATTTTGAGATAGTACCAATTAGATCCATATTTATTCCACCCATTACCACAATATTGGCAACTTTCGTTACTTTGTTAAACATAATATTCTTTATTTTCCCTTAATAATTTAGCATGAATTCTAACATGATAATTGGTAAGTATCATATAGTGTATTAAACTAGCTCTCATATATATTCATATGACATAATGTGATCTATTGGCCATATATTATTATGAGGGCATGATGGGTAAACTGGAAGACAAACTAAAGCTCCTGGGGATGGAATTAGGATTTGATTCTGTTGGGATAACCTCTGCTGACGATTTCTATTTTGATGAACAGGCAGCTGTTAATAGGGTTCGAGAAGGCCTGCTTGATGGAATGAACTGGATTACAGAAGAGCGTATGCAACGTTCTGCCAGACCAAAGCAACTCCTCTCAGGAGCAAAGTCAGTTATTTCTTTGGCTATGAGCTATTATAGTGGAGATTTTCAGGTAGGCAATTTTACTGAACCCAAGGGCAAAATTGCGCGGTATGCTTGGGGTACAGATTATCACAATATTATAAAAATACGCTTAAAGCAATTTGTAGAACAGATATCCAAAATTGTAAACAGGACACCCAGTGCACGTTTCTTTGTGGATGATGGTCCAATGTTGGATAGAGCAGCTGCTCAGCGGTCTGGTGTGGGGTGGTTTGGTAAAAATACAAATATTCTTACTAGTAAACATGGTTCATGGGTGTTTTTATGCGAAGTAATAACAGATTTAGAATATTAATATGATTAACCTTAGCTTAAGAATTGTGGCAATTGTGTTCTAAGTATAGATAAGTGCCCTACCGGAGCCATTGTTGCTCCGTATGTAATAGATGCTAGAAGATGTATTTCATATCTCACCATTGAGTGTAGAGGTCCTATACCTCGTCATTTAAGGCACCTAGTTGGTGATTGGATCTTTGGATGTGATATCTGTCAAGAAGTATGTCCTGTAAACATTGATGTTTTGCCTACTAATGAAAAACTATTTCGACAGTCTTCTGGGTTTTCTGCTCCAGATCTCATACCATTACTTCAAATTACTGATGATGAGTTTAGGAAGAAATTTAAGAATAGTCCAATTAAAAGAGCCAAAAGAATAGGTCTTCAACGAAATGTCTGTGTCGCTTTAGGAAACATTGGAGATAGAGCATCAGTAGAAGCCTTAATTATTGCCCTTAATACAGCTGAACCTTTAGTAAAAGCCCATGCAGCATGGGCTTTGGGGCGTATAGGAGGAATTGAATCCATATCAGCTTTGAAATACGCTAATTCTATTGAAGGTGACCACGAGGTGTTAAAAGAAATTAATATAGCGTTATCTGATGTACGTAATTAACTTATTATAATAATGCTCATTTATTGTAAATCGATCTAATACTTTATAAGGTTGACTTCGATTGTATCGTCTGTTAAATAAGACGCTGGAGCAGTTCATCAAACTTTTCCATGGATTAATATTATGTTAAGTCATCATAATCTCATAAAGTCCTTGCCTATTTGGGATACCCCTGTGGATGTTAGCGAGCTCCATGGAGGTATTACAAACTCTAACTATTTAGTGAATCAGAATGATCGAATGTATGTAGTTAGAATGGTAGAGGAACAACCTCTTCTAGGCATAGACCGACGTAATGATGAATTGTGGATGAAAATGGGAGACCAATGTGGGGTTAGTCCAGATGTAATTTATACTGGATCAGGAATTATGGTTACAAATTTTATCTCAGGTAAGGTATTGAAACCAAAAAATGTATCAGATGATCAGTATTTGTCTCTTATAACTGAAGTGCTAAAAATAGTTCATAGATCTGGACATAAACTTAGTGGAGAGATTCTGTATTTTTCTCCGTTTCAGGTAGTGAGGACTTATTACCATCGAGCCATAGAACTAACTGCTAACATGCCAAAAGGACTGAGTCATGCAATTAATGAGGTAGAATTATTGGAAAATGAGATTGGACCATTTATTCCTACTCTTTGTCACAATGATGTATTAGCAGCAAATTGGATATTCGATGGTTCCAAAATGTGGCTAATAGATTGGGAGTATGCCGGAGTAGGTAATCCAATGTTCGACTTAGGTAACCTTGCACATAATTCTGAGTTTACAGAGAGTATGGACAAGGCTTTATTAAACGCTTATTTTGGGAAATATAACAATAAGGTGATTAAAGAATTTAAAATCATGAAAGCTGTCTCTGCCTTGAGAGAATGTTTATGGTCTCTAATACAGACCAAAATATCAGATCTTGACTTTGATTTTCATAAGTATGCTGCTGATAATCTTCACGCATATAATAATTTCCTAAAAAAATTAGGGTAAATACTAAATTTAAATATAGCATTTGATGATTTTTCTAAATTGAGAGGATGGGGTTATGACCACTTCAGAGGATAAAAAGAATTCTGATTTTATCCGCGACATAATTGCCAGTGATGTACTTTCAAACAAGTGGAATGGAAATGTAATTACACGGTTCCCGCCAGAGCCAAATGGACATCTCCATATTGGTCATGCTAAGTCAATGTGTATCAACTTTGGTGTTGCCCAGGAGAATGGTGGTAGATGTCATCTTAGATTTGATGATACTAACCCAACTAAAGAAGATGATGAGTATGTTAAGTCAATAAAAGAAGACGTGAGATGGTTGGGTTGGGACTGGGGCAAATATCTTTATTTTGCTTCTGATCACTTTGAAAAACTTTATTTGTTAGCAGTAAAGCTTATTAAGAAAGGAAAGGCATATGTTGACGATCTCTCCCAAGAACAAATACGGAAAGGCCGAGGTACATTATTGCAACCAGGTGAGGATAGTCCATACAGGAATCGCTCTATAGATGAAAACCTAGAATTGTTTAAGAGAATGTCAGATGGAGAATTTGATGAAGGGGAACACACAGGCTGGGAAGACGCCTACAACA
>CAYTFF010000002.1:31261-35115 GCA_964437045.1 uncultured Dehalococcoidia bacterium | reverse complement strand
TATGTCTGGCTTTGATGTGGGTAAAGTCACATAAACAGTGGGAGGACTGAGCGCATGTGAGTGGCGTAAACTTAGAGATCTGGTTGCGCGTGAGTTTGAGGCCCTTTACAAAATGGGTAAACCAACAATTGCGGCGGTAAATGGTTCATGTGTAGTTGGTGGGATGTCTGCAGCTTTAGCATGTGATATTCGAATAGTAGCAGATACAGCTAGATTTAAGGTGGGGTTTAGACGTATGGCTCTTATGCCCTCCCCAGATATTTGTTTTCTTCTACCTTTCTTAGTTGGATTAGGTAAAGCCAAGTTCATGGCAATGGTAGATGATTTTGTAGGTGCAGATGAAGCATATCGTATTGGTCTAGCAGAAGAGGTGGTACCTTACGATAAACTAATGCCGAGGGCCATGGAACTAGCAAGGCACTTGGCTAGTGGACCAATGCAGATGTTTTCTGCAACAAAAGAGGCAATGAACCGTGCTTATGGTCTTCATTTCGAAGAACTTCGTCGTGACATTGACAATGCTCAATTTGCATTAACAAAAACTCAAGACTACCAAGAAGCAATTAATGCTTTCCTCGAGAAACGTCAGCCAAATTATAAAGGCGAATAAGGTTTACTTGCTAAGGAGAAAAGAGAATGGCAACCACGAAGTCAAAAAGGTTTGTGATTATTGGGGGTGGTATTCATGGACTTAGTACTGCCTGGCACTTAGCAAAGGAATTGAAATCTCGTAACAAAGGTAGCGGAAAAGACATAATCATACTAGAAAAATCCCATGTCGGAGCTGGGGCAACAGGTGTTGCATGTGGAAATGTCCGAAATTTTTATATGACTAAAGAAATTCATCCCATTCTCAAGCATAGTATAGATGTTTGGATGTCAGATCCAATTAATTTTGGGTTTCAGCAAGTAGGTTATGTTTCCTGTGGAGAGGCTAACCAAACCAACGATTTCGAAAAAATGTATCAAAGTCATAATTCCGTAGGTTATACCTCTAATCTCTATGTGGGAAAGGAAGCAAAGCAATTCCTTAATACTATTTGGCCTGACTTTAAGACCGACGGTATCGATGTAGCACTCGATGAAAAAGTGAGCGGGTATGCTGGTACCCAACAAGTTCTACGAGGATTAGTTGAGAAGTGTGAACTCCATAATGTAGAAATATCCACTGGTATTGAGGTAACCGGATACGATATACAAAATGGGGAAGTTAAGGCTGTAACAACTGATAAGGGTATTATACAATGTGATGTGGTTATTTGGGCATTAGGAGCATGGACCCCTAAGCACTGGGAACTTATAGGCATGCCAGCAAAGATTGATTGCTCTTATCCTAATGGTTCAATTATTCCGAAAGATATGTGGACCTACTGGAGACTCCGAGAAGGTGAAGTATATTTCGAAAGTCCTTACCTAACTTCAGAAGGGAAAAACCCTCCTATCCTCCATATAGAAAAAATGAACAGCCACGTTATCAGTGAGGAAACTGGGCAAAAGCTTGGGGATTACTTATATGTATATTTCAAAAATGCTAATGAACGTATGGATAAACCTGGACTTCAAGGTGGAATAACTCCAGTAAAAATAGGGGCTTCAGCCATTGTAGATCCATATGGTCATGCCAATGATCTTTACCAAGCTGAACCAGAGTTTGCAAACTATTTTTGTGCAGCAATGGGTGCCACTTTATCCCGATTTGAAGGTTGTAGGTCTAGTTTTCGTACTCGGCGTAATGGTGGGATAGGCGCATTCACCCCAGATAATCTTCCCGTTATTGACTGGTTATCCCCAAATATATATATGATTGCTGATAGCAATCATGGGTTTAAAATGATTGGTATCGGGAAACTGGTCGCTAAGCTCCTTGTAGGTGAGCGAGTTCCTGATCTGGAGCCATTTTCCTTTGGCAGGTACTCCAAAGGAAAAACTTTTGCGGCAAACAATAGCCATTCACCTTGGGTCTAAATTAAATACTACTTGAACCTCTCGTTAATCTTTTTACCAAAGGTGTCCATCATCCTATTTGATACCCCCTCGAAAATACCTTTACCAAATTGGGCAAGTCGGCCAGTCAACTGAAAATCGGTAACTGTATGAATTGTTGTAACTCCAGGTGATATCTCATCTAGAAATATATTAATTACGGCAGAAACATTACTCCCCATTTTCCTGTCGCCACCTTTTGCTCTTGCAATCATCGAATGATTAACTTTGTCCATCTTTTCAATGATAGTAGTTCCATTAAAACTTGGAGAGAAAGGTCCTATTTTGACTTTGATAGCCGCTTCATATTCAGTTTCGGAGATTTTATTTGTTATCTCTGCTCCAGGAAAACAGGAAACTACTTCTTCTATTTCAGTTATGAAAGACCAAACTTTATCAAGGCTCGCATCAACCTGAACATCTTTTGCTATTTGCATATATAATTAGCTCCTAAATCTTGAAATGATCTTGTCGCCAATCTCTTTAAGCATGCCCTTTTTATCTATGATTGTGTATACAGTCATAGACACTGTGTTAACCCCAACATCATACAGTTTCTGTATCTGCTCACAAATGTCATCGGCCGTACCTGTAAGCATAAAGTGGTCAATTACATCTTGTGTTACCACCTTCCCATGAGGAGCATCAGTTTTCTCATGTTCATAATAATCATAAGCATCATGGGCTATCTTAATATCCTCCATAACTTGAGGGTCTAGTCTATCTTTAAGGGATTCGACATCCGGGTTATTCCATCTTAAAACGGAGAAATAGAAGGACGTAGCGCTGGTTCCTGTATATGATTGAACCTCACGTCTCGCCTCCTCCTTACTACCTGCTACATAGCACATAGTTCGAACCCAAACATCCACTTCTGAGGGGTCTCTACCAGCTTGCTCAGCACCCTTTTGTAGCTGCTCCAATATCCATTGGGCTATAGAAGGATGAACTCCCGTTGTTATCGCACCATCAGCTAACGCTCCGGTTAATTGAAGTGATCGGGGGCCTTCACATCCAACATAAACCTTGAGAGGTTTACCAATCCATTCTGAATGCATTTTGGCCCCTCTATATTCAGCCTCTATTCCAGATGTGTAATCTTTGAAAAAGGTGATTGTTTCCTTCATTTCATCCATTCTGCTTCGCCTAGTATCCATTGTGCCCACCGCACTCATCCCAACTCCCAGACCCACAAACGCACGCCCACCAGATAATTCATCAATCGTAGCAGTTGCATTAGCTGTAACAGATGGATGTCTGGTAAATGGATTAGTAACACCATGCCCAATCGTTATATGTTTAGTATTCACTGCAGCAATGGTCATCATCGAGTAAACATCTCTCGATAAATTCTGGGAGTCTATAAAGGTTAAATGGGAAAATCCAGCTTGCTCAGCTATTTTAGAATGTTCCGCTATCTCATCTATTCTAAGATTGCGGCCCATGCCAGTACCAAATTCCATTCTCATGTGAAGTCCTCCATCACAAAATTGAGTATTGTCTTAAATTGAGTATTGTCTTAAGAAGATGCTAACAATATTAACAGTCGTAGCCTAGGTGTCAACTAGTCCATCAAATTCAAGTGTTAACTATATTATAATCATCCTGTAATTTTTGAACAACTTTCTTAAACAAATATTTATTAACCTATTGAAACCTTTCCGAATGATGCTTAAATACAAAGGTTACGACATTTTTCAAAAAATATTGGTCCTACTTAGACAACTAAGTCAAACCCCATCATTCATACTATCATGTCGCCTTATAATGTATAATCCAATAAACATTTAACCAGAGAGGCTACATTTGATATTCTTAGGGGATCGAATGGAATCTCAGGTACACCTTAAAAAAGATCCAACCCATAACTC
>CAYTFF010000002.1:29052-31251 GCA_964437045.1 uncultured Dehalococcoidia bacterium | reverse complement strand
AGCAAAATGGGTGCCCACTGTATGTGGAATGTGCTATAACGAGTGTTCTATACGTGTATTGGTAAAAGATGAGACCGCTATTTCAATTGAAGGATTGCCTGGTGCGCCACCTAATTACGGGAAAATGTGTGCGAAAGGTAAAGCGGGGATAGCTGATTTATATAGCCCAAAGAGAGTAACAAAGCCTCTTAAGAGAACAAACAAACAAAAAGGATTAGGTATTGATCCTAAATGGGAAGAAATAAGTTGGGATGAAGCTCTTAGCATAATTACTACCAAACTAAAGGAAGTAAGAAAGAGAAATCCTCTGGGATTTCAGATATGGACCTTTGACGATGCGGGATATGGCTCCTTTTCCCCACCTTTTGAAGTAGCAGTAGGTGGCAGAAGAGGGACTGGTGTACCATTTGGGCCATCTCTATTCTGCGGTAATGGAGTACATCCTGTATGCTTGATGATGAATGGGTCACACGACCATCAACCAGATCTTGAATATTGTAGGTATCTGATACAAATAGGATCCGGTTACGGTACTGGAACACAATCACACGCAATGGGGCTTGCACAAGAACTCGCAAATGCCCGAGTAAAAAGAGACCTGAAAATGGTAGTCGTTGATCCATGCCGTAATAATTCAGGCCTTCGGGCAGACGAATGGGTGTCTATTTTACCTGGAACAGACTCAGCATTTTGCCTGGCAATTGCGAATGTACTTATTAACGAACTACGAACCTACGATCAAGAATTCCTCTTAAGATATACAAATTCGCCCTACCTCATAGATCCTGATGGGCACTACTCCAGAGACCCTATTAACGGCAAGCCATTGGTAATCTCTAAGTCAAAAGGAACAATTGTCCCATTTGATTCAGTTGACTCGGATGACATGATACTAAAAGGTGAAATGTTAGTGGGTAATACCACCCTTAAAACGGCTTTCTTCCTTCTAAAGGAACACCTATTAAAATACACTCCAGAATATGCCTCTGAAATAACCTCAGTTCCCACATCGACTATTAGGCGCATAGCCAAAGAATTTAGCGAGGCAGCTGGTTTAGGATCAACTACTATTATTGATGATATAGTGCTGCCACTCCGAGCAGCTTGTGTAATTTGGTACAGAGGTGTTTCTCAGCACCAACATGGCCTACATAATGGATGGGCAGCAGCCATGCTTAATATGATAATCGGTGCAGTTGATGTTCCCGGAGGTAATTGTCAGGTATGTTCTACTGGTCCTTGGGGACTTCCTAAAGCTGGAGAAGATGGTCTATTAATTACCACCAGTCCCTTCATGACTTGGAAGAAATCTGTCCCTCTTCAACCTGTAAAATATGAGAAGGACAATGCAGACCTTACAGGAATGTTTCCATTAGCTACTTATTCACAAACAATGTCAGGCCTCACTAGTCTTGATCCAGATAGATTCAAGAGAATAAGCCAACTAGAAGTTTTCTTCCAAGTCCGCAGTAACCCTATGTCAACTACAGCTGATCCCAACCAGATAGCAGAAATACTTAAAGGGATACCATTCCAGGTAAGTTTTATTCAGCACCATGAAGCTTCTAGCCAATTCGCTGACATAATCCTTCCAGACACTCACTATTTGGAACGTTTCGCGCCATTAATTACAAATCCTTATAGACATTACAGGCATGCCGCTACACCCAGTGATGATAAATGGATCTTCTCAACCCAACAACCAGTAGTTAAAACTGCTGGTGAAGCCAGACATTGGGTAGAGGTTCTTTGGGATTTGGCACACCTCGCTGATTTCGCAGAGGATTTTTATCGGACACTAAATGCTTGGTTCATGTTAACACCAAAATATCGTTTAAACCCAAAAAGGAAATATACCTTCAGGAAATTCGCAGATCTTCTCATGCGCTCCTATTGTGGGGATAACCGGGGAACAGAATATTTCGCAAGATATGGGTGGGCGCCTGCTAGACCAAAACGAGAGGTTAAACATAGATATCCGCGCATTTTCCATGATGGACGAATAACATTATATTTGGAACATTGGATTACAGCAGGCGAAAATGTTCTTAGATTCTCAGGTGAACAAAAAAGAATTTGTTCTTTCAAATCTCCAACAGAGCTTATCTTCTCTAACTTTCCAGAGCAACTTGATGGACCAGTTAATAAATTCTGTTCAATTCCAATATGCCACACTGAGTAAAACAAACCATATAATAC
>CAYTFF010000002.1:26711-29042 GCA_964437045.1 uncultured Dehalococcoidia bacterium | reverse complement strand
TAGATATCCGGGTGTTTTCCATGATGGCCGAATACACTTATATTTGGAACATTGGAGTACAGCAGGGGAAAATGTTCGTAGAGTCGCAGGGGAACAAAAAATCGAATGGGGAGATACCTCAGGATATGAAGCCTTAGTAAATTATCGCCCATGTTGGGCTTCTAAGGAGGGAGGAGATGATTTTCCCTTATATTTAGTAAATTACAAGGTAGGGTTTTTGAATTTTTCACATACGCTCCGAAATCCACAATTGAAGGAATTGGCCTGGGCAACTGGAGAAGTCTGGAATGTGGGAATACATCCATTACTAGCAAAGAAACTTCACATTGATAATGGAAACCTTGTCGAAATAGAATCAGCTAATGGGAAAAAAGCAGAGACTATTGTTAGAATTACTGAAAATGTTCATCCAAGTGTTATATCAGTCCCAGGCATTTTAGGAAAAGAGTTATCTCTACATAAGAGTTCTGCTGATGATGGGCTCCATTTCAACAGCTTTATACCTTATCGGCTTGAACAAGTTGATATGTTATCATCAGCATTAGATGCCTGTGTGAAGGTCAGGATAAATAAGATAAACTAACTATGTGGTCATATTGACTAATAGTTTTAGTACCAATTCACCAAATACTAAATTGACAAGAACTTATTCCGTGGATAAACTCGAGGGAATCCTGGTCAACCTAACCCTTGGAATTTTCTATTATGAATTCAAGTAAGTCTAATCAAAAAAAGTCTGTACTGAAAATAGACGCTCCAGAAAAAGTGCATGGGGCGCCAGCTTTTTCAACT
This sequence comes from uncultured Dehalococcoidia bacterium, assembly GCA_964437045.1. Classification (GTDB taxonomy): domain Bacteria; phylum Chloroflexota; class Dehalococcoidia; order Lucifugimonadales; family CAYTFF01; genus CAYTFF01. The sequence goes on along the minus strand of CAYTFF010000002.1, from coordinate 28,250 downwards.
GACTTTGAATTACCTGGAATGCTCCATGCAAAGGTCTTGAGAAGCTACATTTCTAGAGGCAGAATCCTTTCAATAGATACAAAGGCTGCTTCTAAAGTAGCCGGAGTGAAATCTATCGTGACATCTGAAGATGTCACGGGTGGAGAACCTGGATTTCCGGAACTACGTCCAATACCAGGTAGAGGAGTTCCTCCTGGAAGTGACTGGCCTAGTGGTTTCCGCCTCTTCCCATCAATCATAAACTTCATAGGGGAAGGAATTGCAGCCGTAGCAGCTGAAACTCCCGAAGCTGCCCAAGAGGCTGTAGATTTAATTGAAGTGGAAATGGAAGAAATGCCCCCTATACTTACTATGGAAGAAGCATTATCCCCTGATGCCCCACTAATTTTCCCTCATGGCAATTTGATTCAACCCGAATGGAGTTATACAAAAGGCAACGTGGAAAAGGCTCTTATTGAAGCACCTTTCACATTTGAGGGTGTTTATAGAACTCCTCGGCAGGCACATGCGATAATAGAGCCACTATGTGCAGTAGCAGCACCAACTGGGCAGGGACGCCTCACAATTTGGACCGTTGTTAATTCACCACATGAAGTGCAACAGGAACTAGCAATTCTCCTAGGAATGGATGAAGACAAAATCCGTATAATATGTACCCAAGGACCTAGTTATGGTGCACGAGATAATGTAACCAATTCTTTAGAAGCCGCTGCAGGGCTTTTGGCATTAAAAACAGGTAGACCTGTCAGAATTGCATTAACCTCTGAAGAAATGTTTCAAGTTGGCCGTACACGTCACGAATCTCGGTTCCATATAAAAACAGGTGTGGATAAGGATGGACGAATATTGGCGATGTGGGGAAATGTAATAGTCAATGGTGGTGCGTATTCTCTTATTTCCGGAAGAGTTGTTGAATCAATAGGAAGCAAATTCTTGGGATTATATGATATCCCAAACATTCATTTCGAGGGACGAGCAGTTAGAACTAATACTGTCCCAGCAGGTTCTTACAGGTGTGTAGCTAGTGTACAAAATTACTTTGCAGTAGAAACGCAATTGAATGAAATTGCTATGAAACTCAATATTGATCCAGTTAAGCTTAGACAATTAAATCATATAAAAACAGGAGGGAAACTATTTTGGGGCACTCCTGTTGATTCTTCTCCATTGGAGCGATGTATAACTGATGGTGCAGATAAATTTGGCTGGAATCAAAAGCCATTAGCCAAAATGAAAGGAAATAAGGCGATAGGCAGAGGAATGGCAATTTCAATACACCACACTGGGATTGGAAATGTTTCTAGAGAAGGCTCAGCTGTTAGAGTACAACTAACAACTGATGGGCATATAGAGGTTATTACAGCAATACCAGATAATGGTCAAGGTTCCCTAACCGCCCTCACTATAATGGCAGCAAATGCATTAGATCTTCCATACGAATCCATAAGAATACGAATGGGTGATACCTTAGACGCCCCAATTGACTATAAGGGAGCTGGAGTTACTCGTGTAACCTATATAACAGGACCAGACTTGAGC
>CAYTFF010000002.1:25938-26701 GCA_964437045.1 uncultured Dehalococcoidia bacterium | reverse complement strand
CAACTCAAAAAGATCCTAGAAGGACTCTCCAAAGAAGCTCAAATTCCTTACTCTTTTACTACAGCAAATAACCTAGCCCTGTTAGCTGACTGGCATAATATCACCAGGGGTGGGCCACTTCCTTCTGCCGAGTATCTTTTTAGACCAAAAGAATTAGATCCCCTTCCCACTTTTGCAGCCCATTTTGCGGAAGTCGAAGTGTCTACTGATACTGGAGAGGTTAAAGTTCTACACTACGTAGCCGCACAAGATCTGGGTGAAATAATAAACCCGGACATTTGTGAATTACAAGTAGAGGGAGGTGTCTATCATGCAATTGGTATGGCATTGTATGAAGAACTTCACGTTGAGGAAGGAATGGTTACAAACGGCAACTTCATGGAGTATTCGGTAGGTGGTATAGGAGAATGGGTACCTACCGATGTGGTATTAGTCGGTTCGGAAGATTTACCCCCAAAGGGAGTTGGAACAAGTGTTGCCGCTCCTGTAGCACCAGCAATAGTAGCAGCAATAGCTGATGCGACTGGTCATTTCCTTCACCAAGTACCAGCGACACCAACAAGAGTGTTGGAAACACTTGGCAAAATATAAAACATGTGTTATTTGAGGAACTTATCAAATGATAATAAGTTGGAGCTAAAATGGGAAAGGATTCACAAATAAATTTCAAGGTTAATGACGTAATCACCACATGTGACGGCTCATTAGTTAAATCTCTTCTTGATTTCTTGCGCTATGACATGAAATTAAAAGGAACCAAGGA
>CAYTFF010000002.1:15481-25835 GCA_964437045.1 uncultured Dehalococcoidia bacterium | reverse complement strand
TTCTCCTTGCACAGGTAAATAACAAGGAAATAGAGACTATAGAAAGTAAAGCACCTGATCTAGAGATGGTTAGGGAAGCCTTTATATCCCACAATGCTCCACAATGCGGTATCTGCATTCCAGGCATGATTATGTCATGCCTAAGCGCTAGCAGGACTCAACCTAGTTCCAGAGAAACCAAAGAGGAACATCTCAAAAATATTTTAAGTGGTAATATCTGTCGCTGTGGTGGCTATTCGCGTATAGTTGCCGCTTGGCAAGATATACTTAACTCTGAAACACCATGAAGATTTTAGTACCTCATCATTTAGATGAAGCTTTGGAGATGAAGCAACAATATGGCGATGACGCACAAATTCTTGCTGGCGGACAATCACTTTCAGTATTACTGCAAAAACGCCTGGTTTCCCCTAAAGTTTTAATATACCTTGGAGAGATAGCGGAATTAAATAATCTAACTGTATCTGAAGAACTTGTGCGGTTTGGTGCTATGGTAACTAATGGCAGGCTAGAATATAGCCAAGAGTTAAAGAAAATAGCCCCCCTTCTATCTCATATATGTTCTGTAGTCGCATCACCTCATGTACGAAACTTAGGAACGGTAGTTGGTAACCTTTGCCATGCTGAAGTAGGAACTGATCCACCACAAGCCCTTATGGCTCTTAATGCTCAAATTTGTGCTCGCAGTTTGAAGGGTACAAGGTGGATACCAGCTGTTAACTTTATAACGGATTTTTTTGAAACGACTCTAAAAGAGGATGAAATTGCCACGGAAATTAAGCTGAGCCCAATAAAATGTAAGTCCACTTACTTCAAGCATAGAGTTCGCTCGATGGATTTAGGGATAGCCAGTGTAGCGATCGTAATTCAAATTCAAGATGGCAAAATTACTAGTGCCAGATTAGCTATTGGAGGTGTGGGACCAAAGCCAATACGAGCTTTGAATACCGAGGCTAGTCTAATAGGAATTACGCCCGAGGAGGCCCTCGAAAACGCTGATGATTTCGGTTCATCAGCATCAATAGAATCCAATCCTTCTCTCTCTGATTCATTTGCACCAGCAAAATACCGTAAACATCTGGTGCGAGTTGCTGTTAGTAAAGGAATTCAACAATTACTATAACCATACCGATTTCGATTTCCGTAGAAATTCTGGGGAACTTATCAAAATAGTTCAATATATTGACATTACGTATCGACTATGATAAAAAATTCGCGTTAGTCTGGCGTGTGGTTTAGTTTAAATATATTGACATCTTTTATAACAAATGAATATAGGCCATCCTTACCCAAACCGGAATTCGTGACGCTACCTTCGAATAAAACTGCACTTGTTATTGTTGACATGCAGAACGATTTTTCACATCCTGAAGGTAGTATATTTATAGGTAATATGATTGGCCACACCATACCTAAAATTAAATATCTACTGGATAAGAGCAGGACTGAAGGATTAAAGATTTTACACACCCAGTCCTGGCATCCTGAAGACGACCCGCGTTATATGGATCCACCAGTTCCCCGAGCTTCTTTTGGAAGCAATGGATGTAAAGTAAATACCTGGGGGGCAGATATAATTAAAGAACTAAAACCTTTAAAAGGTGAACCGATAATCCAAAAAGATACATTTGATCCGTGGTTTGGCACTAATATGGTACAAATTCTTGTTTCTAACTAGTTTGGTGAAGTCGTACATGTCTCTGCTCAGCGTATCCGCCTGTGTCACGAAAGCTATGTAATAATAACTGGAACTGCTTCTGATGTCTGTGTTGATAAAGCCGTAATAGGCTTCTTCTTCCGTGGATACAAAGTAATTATCCCTATTGATTGTATATCAACCTATGATCAATTTTGCCAAGAATCTGCTATTTATAGGTTTGTAAATTATTTTGATGCCATTATAACTAAGTCAGAAATGATTCAATTTGTGCCTGAAACAACACAAGGAAAGTAGCCTTGTTGTTAATTAATACCATAAAGAGGTATAATTAGATGAGTAAACTAGTTTTTGGAGGTGTATTGTGTTACGTAAGCGATCTATGTTGTTTGTAATCTTTTCTCTTTTCGTCTTAGCATCAATGGTCATTACCACCGGATGTGGTAGTGATACGCCCGATGATGGGATAGATAGAGGAGGTACTTTGAGGATAGCTTCAGGTGATGACCTAATGAGTATGGATGCATCATTTGCAAGTGGAGGCCTCACTAATGCGATAGGGTTCACTGTTTTTGGTACTATCATTAAGCTAGGTAAAGATGGAGATTTACAGCCTGAACTGGCAGAAAGCTGGAGCGTAGCAGCCGATAGTAAATCAGTCACCTTTAATCTCAGAGATGATGTTAATTTCCATGATGGATCTAAATTTGACGCTAACGCAGTTAAATGGAATTGGGACCGAATACTAGATGATAACGTTGGATCAAGTCTAAGAAGTCGGCTTGATGCTGTTCAAAGTGTTGAAGTAGTTGATAGTTCTACAGTCAAAATAAATCTCAAATTCCCATTCCGACCATTCATGAGCTTCCTTACAGAGTTACCTGGTATGATTCATAGCCCTGATGCTGTGAATAAGTACAATGGTTACTCAGACAGAAACAGTGATTACGGGAAAAATCCTGTAGGAGCTGGAGCCTTTGAATTTGGCGAATGGACAGTTGGTAACAGAATTACTGTAACCAAAAATGCAGACTATTTTGTAGATGGGGCTCCATATTTGGATGAAATCGTCTGGCAAATTATTCCAGATTCTAATGTGAGACTTTCTATGGTTCGTACAGGAGAGTCAGATATAGTTGAAGAGTTACGACCTCAGGATATTCCTTTGGTTGAATCGAGTGATGTGGGTAAAGTAAATATATGGGATGGAGGAAGGTCTGATAATGCTGGACTCAGACAACCATCAGGCCCATATACCAATAAAGACCTTCGAGCTGCTATAGCTCTCTCTATTGATAGAGAGGCTTATGTAAAAGTCATGTATGACGGACATGCTCGACCTGCTTACACATTTATTCAAAGTGGTTGGGCTCATGACCCTAGCTTGAAGCCTTATTCTCTGGATAATGCTAAAGCCAAGCAACACCTAGATGCTGCCGGATATGATGGTAGTGAAATGCCTATATGGTGTGCAGGTGAAGACCAACAATGGTGTGAAGTGTTACAGGCAATGTTAGGTGAGTCTGGCTTAAACATTGGTATTGTGACCCTGCCACCTGGAGAGAACTGGTCAAGCTTTGTAGAAAAGGGCTCTCACTTTAACAGGTTAAGGTGGAGGCCTACTGCTGACCCACACTTGAATCTTAGAAATATCTTTGGAACTGGTGGCGGTCAAAACAAACAAGAGTACAGCAGCGCTGCGGTTGATGGTGCTCTGGAGATAGCAGCACAAGAATTTGATGTTGCCAAGGCAAAGCCTTTGTATGACGATATCCAGACTCAGATTACTACGGACGCTTCGTTTGTCCACTTAGCATACACCAAGTGGATTACAGGTCTGAATAAGAACGTCCAGAATTTCCAAATCGTACCAGACCTTGACTTAAGGGCCAGAGATATTTGGATTAGTAGTGAATAGTCACTAGTAAAGTCATATTCGACTAAAACAGAGAGGGGGAGAGGTTAATAACCTCTCCCCCTCTGCTTTATATATAGTAAACTGTGGCCATAATTTTCTAGCGATGTATCATTTCCTAAAATTATAAAGTTATTTTTAAACAGGTGATATTGGTTTGTTCATGGCTGGGTGCAAACCACGAAGTCCACTATAAATTACTCTAGGCCTATAAAGCCGATTGTTTTCGTGCTGTTCTATTACATGTGCTATAAGCCCTGCGATTCGCGAACATAAAAAGATTGGGGTGAATAATGGGATAGGAACTTGTAGTAGATACAGTAACATGCCAGCAGGGTAATCCATATTTGGATACAATCCTTTCTCTCGTAGCATTACTTTCTCTATTGTAAGATATATAGAATACAAATCTTTTCCTTCAGGTAATCGATCAATTAATTTAGGTATATAATCCTTAAGTAAGAATGCGCGAGGATCATATTTCCGCATATAAACCCTATGACCAAAACCCATTATACGTTCCTTTTTGGAGAGCTTGTCTAAAATAACCTTTTCCGCACCAGCTACTCCACCCTGCTCATAAATCTCTAAAATGGTATTTACAGCCGCCTCGTTGGCACCTCCATGCAAAGGCCCTTTCAAAGAGGCTACTGCACCCACAATGGCCCCATAAATATCTGATAGAGTCGAAACAATCACTCTAGCAGCAAATGTAGAATTAGGCATTTCATGTTCTATATAACAGGTCAAAATACGATCAAAAACCTCTTTTGATATTCCATCTGGACGCTTGCCCTGGATCATATAAAGAAAGTTTTCCGAATATCCCATGTTTGAATCAGGATGAACAAATTTACTGCCATTAAGGGCATGATAGGCATTCGCAGCAATGGATGGAGCTTTAGCAAGAATCCTTATCCCCATTTCTGTATTAGCGTCAGGGGAGGTGTTACTTAGGAGATCAGGATCTTCTTGTGATGCAATAAAGGAAATTCCTGTACGAAGTGCGTCCATTAAATTCATCGATTTTGGGAAAAGCCCTAATAATTTCTCTAGATCAATTGACAACTCTCCATTTTGACTAAGTTTATTACAGAAATCTCTTGCCTTACCCTTTGTTGGAATAATTCCATGTATCAACAGGTAGGCTACATCAGGATATGATAACTTCTGTGCTAATTCTATAAGATCATACCCTTTTATAATTATCTCCTCATGCTCCACATCCAAATAGGATACCTTCGTATCAGCTGCGATTATTCCCTCAAGGCCTGGTGCAAAATTTTGATCTGGCAAATTATTCTCCTTTGTATAAAATCATTGTTACCCCTTAAAAAACAATGGTTTATTGATGATTATTGTTTCTGGATTAGCATTGTTTCCATTAAAGGATCTAATGACTCCTTCTGTTCAATTTCCCATAGAAATTCTAATACGCCTTCCGATTGTTTCTGAGTCCAACACCAATCTACATTTGAATAGAATTTCTGTTCCAACTCTTTGTCACTTATCGCATTTTTTGGATGTCCTCTAGGATATCTAACTTCCTTGGTAATAATATTACCATCATTAGTATTCACAGTTATCCTATTGGGAATCCCATCAGGATAGCCTCGAGTTAATTCATCATCTTCTTTAAGAGTAGTACGCTTCATGAGGTTCTTTATGTCTTGCCCAGCTATTCTGGCTAAGTCAAAAGTGTTTTTATCAACTGCTCCATCTAATAAGGCTGCACATACAATATATTGTATTGAATGATCTGCTGTTTCTCTAGTTTTTGGAGCCCATTTTTCCGGATCTTTAGCTATGATTTCATAAGAGGCCTTGAATGTATCTAAATGGACGCTTTTTATGCGAGATGGATCCTCAATTTCCTTATATATTTGTAAGGCTGCATCAACTGCACTCTGGGCATGATATTCAACTGGCCAAAACTTTATATAGGTATCCTGAATTCTTGTTGGTGGATCTTTCTTTTCTAATGTGTCCAAATAAAAATCATCAAAGGATTCTCCCCCTAAAAGTTGACGGAATATACCCATTTCACCATCAAAAGGATGGTTAGGGCCAGTTAAACCTCTTCGAGCAAGTAAAACAGATACAATTGCATTACGCACAGAGTTAGCTGCTGCAGCGCCTTTCCACATAGAAAGTTCTCCTGAACGTGTTTGTCGCATTGCGGCATGTGGAATTGTTGCGATCGAAATTGCATTTTCGATTTCCTTTATACTCAAATTCAAGAGTTTACCAGCAGCACAGGCTTCACCTATTGCTATATAGTTAACATGGTCCCAACCATGGGATCTTAAACTATTAGCATCACATAAATTTACGGCCACCTCATAACCAACAGAAATAGCTGTGATAAAATCTTTTAATGGTAATGCGCCCCATTCGCATAAAGCCATTAGGCCAGTAATCATATCGCTAGGATGCAATGGTTCCTTGGATAAATAGGTATCATTGAAATCCAAATATCTTAAGGCTACTCCATTGCTTAAAGCTGCAACGTCTGGAAAAGCCTTAAGCTCTGTTCCCCAAACAGTCGCCCCTTTAACGTTAGAAAGATCCTCCGCAAAAGCTCGTACTGCCATTGGAGCATCCTCAGGAAAACCTGCCATAGCCACCCCAATGGAATCAACTATCCTGCGCTTAACTTGATGGATAGTGTTTGCTGATAGATCATTATAGGTTATAGATTCAGCATATTCAGCAAAAAGTCGACTATACCTATCTGACATAAAATACTCCTTTTGTCTTATACTTATGATTCATCTTAGATTCTAACCAAATAAGAAAAATTAATATTAAAGCCGAGGTAGCCCTAGACCACGTGTAGCTATAATATTCCGTTGTATCTCTGAAGTACCGCCAGCCAAAGTTACAGAAACAAAAAACATGGCCGCCTTTTCAATTCTACCTTTTAACGGAGCATATTTAGAATCAGGCTCAAGCTGGCCAAACATACCTAGGACTTCTAATCCTAAAGCTGCCACTTTCTGCAGAAGTTCGGTTCCAAAGAGCTTCCCCATTGAAGCCTCTTTATTTGGAACTAATCCCTTTTCTTGCATCCATGCTATGCGATATGATAGTAACCTCCCGGCCTCTACTGATACAGCCATTTCTGATAGCCGTCTTCGCATGATCAAATCATTCGCCAAAAGGACTCCATTACGGCTATTATTTAAGGCAAATGTTGTAATCTCTTCCAATAGCCGTTTGGCACCAGCTATATGTTCGATACCTGATCGTTCAAAATCTAGAAGAGTAGCCGCCACATACCAACCCCGATTTTTTTCTCCCACAAGATTAGTCCTAGGTACTTTAACATTATCGAAATTAATCATATTTATGTGATGAGATCCGTCCATACTATGAATAGGATCTACAGTAATACCTGGATTATTCATCTCCGTCAAAAAGAAACTAATGCCTTTGTGTTTAGGAGCATTTGGATCAGTTCGAGCTAAGAAAAAAAGATGATCTGCCCGATGAGCATTGGTTGTCCAAACTTTAGTCCCATTAATTATGAAATTATCTCCATCCTCAATCGCACTACACTGTAGGGACGCCAAATCCGAACCTGATTCAGGTTCGGAATAGCCTTGACACCATTGGCCTTCACCTCGAGCCAATGGAGGAAGATATTTAGCCTTTTGGCTATCGGTGCCATGTATCATCAATGTTGGAGCCAACATTTTTAGCCCAAACCCATCTCGTCCTGGAATTCTATGATACGCCATTTCCTCATTAAATACAGTTTGAGCCATAACTGAAACACCCTTCCCCCCATATTCCTCAGGCCAAGACATTGTTAGCCAACCCTTCCTCACAAGTTTTTTACGTATTTTAAGAGAAAATTCCCAGTCATCATCTCCAGATCCGATAGCTCCTTCCCATGGAGAGGGTAATTCTTCTTTAACAAATTCCCTGACATCTTTTCTAATTTTCTCTTCAATTGGTCCCATGTTGAAATCCATTACTTTTCCCCTTGCAGATCAGTCAAAATAATCCGAATTAGGCTATAGTAGCTACTTATCTCGACCTTGTAGAAGTATTGTTATATCAATCCAAGCCTTGGTCAGCCTCTATTTCTGTTATCAATTCATCTACTATGCTAACCATTTCATCAATTTGCTCTCTAGTGATAATAAAAGGGGGCGCTAATGCTATAACATTGCCCATCTTAATACGAAGACCCTTTTCAAGGGCCTTTAAATTGAACTTAGACCAAATATTAGATGGAAAACGTTCTTTTGTATTTTTATCTTTCACAAGTTCGATGCCAACCAAAAGCCCAATTCCTCTAATTTCACCTACTGATGCATGTTCATACAATGGCTGTAATTTTTCCATCAAATATTTGCCCATTTCGGCTGAACGCTCGACCAGAGTCTCATTTTCTATTATCTCCAGATTAGCAATGGCTGCAGCACAAGCTACGGGATGACTAGCAAAAGTAATTCCATGAGGAAATTTATTCTCTCCACTAAATACTTCAGCGACCTCGTCCCTAACTATTATGGCTCCTCTTGGTAAATATCCACTACTAATGCCTTTGGCTGTACTAATAATGTCTGGCACTACTCCCCAATGTTCTGAAGCGAACCATTTACCTGTACGACCAAAGCCAGTTATAACTTCATCGAATATCAAAAGAATCCCATATTTATTACATATATCACGAATCTTTTGCCAGTAGCCATCTGGTGGCACTACTATGCCCGCTGATACGGAGATTGGTTCAGAAATGAATGCAGCGACGGTATCTTTCCCTTCTTCAAGAATAACCCTCTCCAGCTCATTAGCACATTCCAAATTACACTTAGGCATGCCCTTGCAATGATCACACCTATATCGATGGGGTTGAGAGATTTGCTTAACCCCTTCCAATAACGGCTCATAAAGTTCATGATGATATCCTTGATTCTGGGATATGCTCATTGTTCCAAATGTATTTCCATGGTAAGAGCCTTTACGAGATATGAATTTACTCTTACCAGAGTACCCTTTAATCCTTTGATATTGCCTAGCTACCTTAAGTGCTGTTTCATTAGATTCTGCTCCTCCACTGGTAAAATTTACCTTCGACATGCCCAAAGGAGTATGTTTAGCAATTTTAGCTGCCAGTTTTACTGTTGGGATCATAGTGCTACTATAGGAGCCTGAATAGCTTAGTAACTCCATTTGCTCATAAACAGCCTTGGATACTTCTTTCCGACCGTGACCTACATTCATGACATACATGCACGACAAACCATCCATATATTCACTACCATCCGCATCAGTTACATATATTCCGTCGCCCTTGACTATAAACCGTAGTTTGTCATGGTTTAATGCCTCTTCTCTAGTCCAACCTCCATGCATCCACAAATGGTCTGCAGCTTGTTCCCGAAGCAGTTGATCAAGTTCTTCTGAAGACATCACTCACTCCTTCACACCTGAATATGAAATCTAGGAAACAGAGAGTCTATTTATACTGATGGACCAAGGGAAAGGCAAGTTACTGTTCTAATAATTCCACTTATTGTATGGATATCACTAGTAATAATGTCACCTACGGCGTTCAAATCTGGTGCCTCAATAGTAGCAATAATGTCATAAGGTCCTGTCACAGGATCAACGCTACGCATTCCAGAGATTAATCTCAAAGCATCAACTACACTATTACTCTCACCAACAGCAGTCTCAATTAAAATGTAGGCTTTAGTTGGCATTTTATACTCTCCTTGATCTATTTAAAAGTGAGTTCATTCTATGTCTTGCTATTTAGCCTGTCAATTAAATGATAGCTATAACAACTAGGCCTTTAAGTCTCTTCGGAGGGTAAATTTTTCTTGATCAAGGTCTCATATAATAACCCACCTAAGGGACCTCCGATCATAGGGCCAATAATATATATCCAAAAACCAGAAGAGGGTCCAGGTATTGCAATAGATCCCCAACCGGCAAGGTAAGCCACTATTCGAGGACCAAAATCTCTAGCAGGATTCCATCCACCCTGGGTAAGAGGGGCAAAAACACTAATGAGTACAGCCACTGTGAAACCTATGAAAAATGGGGCCAATGACTTTACTGAAATACTACTATTTCTTCTATCAATCAAGGCTAAAATCACGAAAACCAGTATCCCAGTTCCAAAAGCTTCTATTCCTAAAGCTCCTATCGGAGAAATCAATTCTTTGGCATTCATAGAAGTGCCAAATACAGCCGGATTCGGAAAATATTCTCCAAAAATCATCCCTGATAATTCACTCCCAGCTTGACCTCTAATAATACCGTTGCTTTCCTCAAAATGTTTTATGAATGGTCCAAAAGTCACCAGTATAGTCAGGCCTCCCAAAATACCACCGACTAATTGAGATAGCCAATAGGGTAATAGATTTCGAATAGGAAAAGTGTCTCTCCTAAAAATAGCAAAGGTTAAACTAACAGCTGGATTTAGGTGTGCCCCAGATATAGCACCCGTAGCATAAATAGCAACAGTTATTCCAAAACCCCAAACCACTGCCACTTGCCAAAGCCCAGACTGTGCCCCAGTTATTACGGCTGCTGCTACAGCACCAGTTCCAAATAGAACCAATAAATAAGTACCGATAATCTCAGCAATACTTTGTTTAAGTAATTGCACTTATGTCCTCCCAGTTTAAATATATCAAAGCTCATATTGAGCCAAGATATTACTTCTTGTTTCATCGTTTTATTACATTAATTATTCAAATAACTATATTCACCAGTTTTCCTGAAACATATATCACCTTAATTATCTGTTTTCCATT
>CAYTFF010000002.1:14298-15471 GCA_964437045.1 uncultured Dehalococcoidia bacterium | reverse complement strand
AGTTCCAAATAGAACCAATAAATAAGTACCTATAACCTCAGCAACACTTTGCTTAAGTAATTGCACTAGTATTTCCCCCCCCAGTTTTATTTATAAATCAAGCTCTATATTGAGCCATCATACTATTTCTTTTCCATAAATCTATTGTTAAACAATCTACGTTCATACTACTATATTCACCAATTTACCTGAAACATATATCACTTTAATTATTTGTTTACCTTTTATCTGTGCCTGAACTTTTGGACTATCCATTGCTAACTTTTTAGCTTTTGTTTCAGATATTGAGGCTGGAACTTCCAATTTATCACGGAGCTTCCCATTAATTTGAATAATTAATGTAATAAAGTCATCCGCCGCTAATTTTGGATCTGATTTGGGAATAGACTGATTGTGAATACTGTACTGAAGGCCTAATCTTTCCCATAACTCTTCGGTTAAATGTGGAGCCATTGGGGCAAGCAGCAATAGTAATATTTGAATTCCATTTCGCCAAATTCCAGAGCTTATTTCTTTATCTTGCCAATATTGGTTTAGGTCATTGGTATACTCCATTAATCTAGCGAGGGCAGTGTTAAATTTAAATTTGTCTAAATCTTCCGTAACACTAGCAATTGTTTTATGAATAGATCTCTGAATTTCCCGATTTCCTTGATTATTAGTCTGTAAATTATCTAATTCCGTATGGTCGCGTTGAGCCAAATCCCAAACACGATTTAACCATCTTGCTGTGCCATTAATCCCTGCAGTGCTCCATGGCCCTCCTTGATCCCAAGGACCTAAAAACATAAGATAGCACCGTACAGCATCTGCTCCTAGTACCTGTACATAATTGTCTGGATCCACTACATTACCCCGACTCTTACTCATTTTTTCATGATCTTCTCCAAGAATAACTCCTTGGTTGAAAAGTCTCTTGAAAGGCTCATCAAATTTCACCACACCGAGATCTCGTAAAACCTTAGAAAAGAACCTAGCATAAAGAAGATGCATTACAGCATGTTCTGCACCTCCAGTGTACTGATCTACTGGTGCCCATTTCATAGCTAGTTCAGGATCGAAAGGTCGATCATCATCACGTGGACTTAGAAACCGCATAAAATACCAAGATGAGTCAAAAAATGTATCCATGGTATCTGTCTCACGTTTAGCTGGGGCTTTACAATTGGGACA
>CAYTFF010000002.1:6170-14288 GCA_964437045.1 uncultured Dehalococcoidia bacterium | reverse complement strand
AGTCGATCCCATGCAATTCATCAAATCCATTTTCAAGTAAAATTTTATTTTCTAGCACGAGGTCACGACTGCCGTCAGGTAGGCCTAAGGCAAGACGGTGAGTATCGTAGTCTTCAATTGGGACATTTTACTTTTACGAATTCTTTAATGCCTTTCAATGGTGATTCCCCAGTTGGCTTAAACTCAGCGCCATCAGGTAATAATACCGGTAATTCATTTGATGGAACCCCCACAATCCCACATGCTTTGCAATATACAATTGGTATGGGGGTACCCCAATATCGTTGTCTCGATATAAGCCAATCACGAATTCGGTAAGAGACTGAACGTTTCCCCCAACCTTTTCCCTCAAGAAAGTCTACTATTTTCTTCTGGGCATCTTTATTTAATAAACCATCGAACTGACCCGAATTAACCTGAATTCCTTCACCTGTATAAGCCTCTGCTAAATGTTCTCCATCCCAATTTTGGGGACTGACTACTACCCTAACGGGTAAATTATTGCGTCGAGCGAATTCAAAATCACGCTGATCATGTCCAGGAACTCCCATAACGATTCCCGTTCCATACCCCATTAATACATAATCAGCAACCATTATAGGTATTTTTTCACCATTGACGCGATTAACACAGTATGAACCAGTAAAAACACCAGTTTTTGCCCTGCCAAGTGCAATTCTTTCAATTTCTGATTCACTTCTAGCTTTCTCAATATATCCTATAACTTCATTTTTTTGCTCAGATTTTGTCAATTTGTCTAATAGAGGATGCTCAGGAGAAATTGCAACAAAAGTCACCCCAAATATGGTATCAATGCGTGTAGTGAAGGATTTAATTTCTTTAAATTCCAAATCATATTCTGATACATCGAACTCTACCTCGGCACCCTCACTCCTTCCTATCCAATTAGTCTGCATCAATTTGATTTTTTCTGGCCATTCAAGCTTAGATTGATCCAAGAGTTCATCAGCGTATTTCGTTATGCTAAGCCGCCATTGATCAAGATCGCGTTTTGTTACTGGGCTATTACAACGCTCGCATTGTCCTTCAACAACTTGTTCATTGGCCAAAACTGTCTGACAAGACGGACACCAATTTGCTGGTGCCTTAGATCTATATGCCAATCCGGCTTCATACATTTTTAGAAAGAACCATTGGTTCCACCTATAGTAGCTTGGATCAGCACAAACAATTTCCCTTTCCCAATCATATATAGCTCCCATACTTCTTAGTTGAACACGCATGTTTTCTATATTGGCCATTGTCCATTTTTGAGGATGAATACCTCTTTTGATCGCTGCATTCTCAGCTGGAAGACCAAAGGCATCAAATCCCATTGGGTGAAGGACATTAAATCCCTCCATACGGCGGAACCTTGCATGTGCATCTGCAGGTGCCATCGCATACCAATGTCCAATATGGAGATTACCTGAAGGATAAGGGTACATTGTTAGCTCATACCAAGTAGGACGTTGATCATCATCTGACACTTTATAAAGCTTATCTTTGGCCCACCTTTGTTGCCACTTTCTATCGATATCGATGGGGTTGTATTTCATTTCGGTCATCCTAGGCGTGGTCATCTCATATACCTCAAATTTTGTTCTTCATATCGTCCTGTTAATAAACTACACCGTTTTATCCTGATAAACAGATAACAAGTTATTATACATCAGGTTCAGTTCAGGATATTTGATTTTATCAAATCTCTTTGCCCATCGTCTCATACTTCGTCCCACTGGCCAATTAATGGTTGGCCGAACCGATCCTGCAATCTCCAAAAATAGTTCTGCATATCCTACAGACCAAACGCGCTTTTTATTATTCTGACTTATCTTATAGGCATGTGAAAACCAAGGTTCAAAATATATTCCTACAACCTCATGCTGTTTAGAAACTGGATTTTTAGCGACAAATACTACATCAATAAGTTGTGTTGGTATTACTTTCCCATACCCCACTCCAGATGAAGCTGCTTTATTTTCCCCAGCCAGAAAAGCACTCCCTTCACCAATTTCCGATGGTTTACCTGAATGACTCTGAACCCAATGGTGGTCTCCATGGATAACATTAAGCCCATCATATCGACTAGCCCACCCAATATTAACAAAAAGGACATTTGGCTTCATAAATTTCATGACAGTACCTCCATTATTAAAAAGAAACAAGAAGGCAGAAACTAGGTCAGTGATTATCGTTTTGTAATCGAGATGTTAGGGCAAAAAAGATTGTTAGTCAAAGAAATTGGTCTATGCCTTTAGACAAAAATCCTCAATAGGTCTCTAGAAAAGTACATTTATAGCAAGTGTGCTAAAATTAAGTGAGATTAACTATAGATATAGAGGCCTAAAATTCATATTAAAAAAATTAAGCTCTCTAATTTCCGTAATTACAATAATTTAGCATTAGATTTACATCCTGGATTGTCAGTATTCCAAGGAGAAAATGGTCAAGGTAAAAGTAATCTTCTAGAAGCTATACATATATTGTCGGTTGCTAAGTCACTTAGAGCACGTTCTGATAAAGAGATCATAAGCTGGGATTTACCGAAAGATGTTAATTTTGGGCAAATTCAAGCAATAGTTAATAGGAACGAAACTATACTAAAATTACAACTTGACATTAGTTCTATCGATCCTTTCATTGGCGAAGAAATTGACTCCCGGATTAATTTTCAAAAGAGATTTCAAGTTAATGGAATACCAAGAAAAGCCTCTAAAGTCGTTGGTGAATTAAATGCTGTTTTGTTTACTTCCCAAGACCTTGAATTAATTCTGGGTGGACCTTCACACCGTAGAAGATTTATGGACATACTTCTTTCCCAAGTTGATTCTAATTATCTACGTTCCCTCCAAAAATACCAGAGAGTTCTATACCAAAGAAATCATCTTCTACGCACTATCCGAGGCGAATTCTCGAGGGAAGTAGAATTAACTTATTGGGATCAACAATTGGTTTCATATGGAGCTAATATAATCACTGCACGAATGAAAATGATTGAGGAAATTTATAAGCACCTAGTTCCCATTCACGGTAACTTAACCAGCTCAATTGAACCTTGTCAGTTAAATTACAAGAGCATTTCTACTATCTCAAAATTTAATGACCAACAAGCGCTGATTGGGGAATTTTATACTAAGTTACAAAATAGAAGAAAAGATGAAATAAATCGAGGTATCTCTCTGATAGGTCCACATAGAGATGATCTAGAGATCCTTATATCTGGTAAAGAAGCTAGAGCATTTGCTTCCCGAGGACAAGCTAGAACCTTCGGGTTATCTTTGAGACTAGCAGAAGCTGCATATCTAAGTAAGCACAGAGCTGACGAACCAATACTTCTACTTGACGATGTGTTTTCAGAGCTAGATTTACCCCGAAGAAATCAAGTTCTCGAATCCACCAAGAGATATGAACAGGTGCTGATTACGACCACGGATTTTAATCTATTGGATTCTATACTATTATCAGAGTCTCGAAAATACAATGTGAAATCTGGGAATATTATTCCCCTTTAAATGACAGTATTATTCAAAATAACAAATACCAGAATTTTGCATTTACTTGATATTCTTACATTCCACTAATATAGTGTAGACACTATTAATATAGATCCCATACCTAACCTAAATGATTATCTGAAATTACAACAATATTGTTTTAGTCTGGAATCTAGGAGTAAAATTAAAAGTGCCACTTCAAGATGAAGTTATTGTTATAACAGGTGCCAGCCGAGGTATAGGTAAAACCCTTGCATTAGCCTTTGCTGATGCGGGTGCTATTGTAGTGGCGTCAGCAAGGAAAGCAACGGGCCCAGATTCTATAGACGAAACTGTAAAGTTAATTACTAATAACGGAGGAAGAGCCATTGCAGTTCAGTGTGATGTTGCTTCCCCAGAAGATTCCCAGAATTTAATTAATACATCTATAGAACAATTTGGCAATATAGATGTTCTTATAAACAACGCAGGTATATATATAAAGAAAGATATTGTTTCGTTTGCAATAGATGACTGGGATTTAACTATGGCTGTTAACATGAAGGGCGTCTTTTTAGCATGTAAGTACGTGATGCCTAATATGATGAACCGCTCCAAAGGAAACATTATTAATATTTCATCTAGTATGGGACGGAAGTACACCCTTAACGACCTCGCATATGGCGCATCGAAGGCAGGGTTGGATCGATTTAGTACTAACCTAGCTAATGATGTTAGGGAATATGGGATTGCTGTAAACAGCCTGTGCCCTGGTTACGTCAGTACTGATATGGCTAGTCACGGCTCTCCAGAACCCGTGGAAGTTGTCATTCCATCCATTCTGTGGCTCGCCCAACAGACTGCGTCAACATTTACCGCACAAGTAATCGACCGATCAGAATTTGGGCATAAATGGGGCCCCAGAATAAACTCAGAAAGTGCATTGTCTTAAGTTATACTAGAAGTAAACATCTCTTTATATAGAAATAATCTTTAAATAGGCTTTTGGCCTGATAACCAAAAGGATACCAAATTTTATGTTTATTTATAACAAAGATTATTACAAAGGAGGATTTTGAACGGTGATCATAGATTCTCAAAAAATATTCAAGCCTATTAAGGTTGTTAGAAATATTCGTAATCTTCCACTTATAAAAGTAAATGAAACAGAGGAGATCGGAATTGACTCCTGGAAACAAGTTGATCTCGTTAATGCCATAGAAAGTGGACTGACCGTTAATGTAAGCGTTGGGGAACATACTGGGAATACCTCCTGGGATACCACTTTTTGGTGGCATGAAGTTGCTCTTGTTCTGGAAGGAGAAATGATTGTAAAAGATAAGTTAAACGGCGCGAAATACTATGGACATGACGGAGATATGTTTTATTTTGATCATGGTTCAGAAGCAACAATAGGTGGAACTTTTAAGGGATATTTTATAAGAACCCCTATCCCTTGGCGTGTGAAGAATAACAATGGAATTACCAAAGCAATTAACTTGTTACAATTGGAAAACGAGGTTTTTCTTCCTGGCTCTCCTCCAGAATCTAGCCGAAAGCACTTCGATATCGAAATGAAGGGAAAGGAATTCCCAGATAGAGGACTGATAAAATTCATCAAGGGAGCTACAAGTGTGCCCTTAGGTAAAGTGCAAAATCTTGGGGTATCGCTAGATGAAAACTGGTTATTTGCACCATTGCTGGAAGGCGTGGAAACGGACCAACTTCTCTCAGTTTCATTAGATGGGCATGCCTCAACTAAGATGAATTTTGGCCATCTTCACAGATGGCATCAGATTGTCTTGTTTCTTGAAGGTGAAATGATAAATGAGGTTTTAGATACCGGAGAAGTTTATAAAATTCGAAAAGGAGATTTTCTATATATGGCACCTGGCCTTAAACATCGTGTGGGGGGCGATTTCAGGGTATTTGTATTCCATATGCCTCCTAGATGGCGACATACAATCACAACTGGGGGATACATAGCCATCAATTCAATTATGCCTTTGGAAGATGAGGCTATTCATCCCGGTTCCGATTCAGATAAATCTTAAGTGTTTTTGTTAATTAGAGGATCTTTTTAAATGGATTTAGGACTAAAAAATAAAATTGCTATCGTAACAGGTGGTAGTAGAGGTTTAGGCAAATATTGTGCTCTATCCTTAGCTAGGGAAGGAGCAAGGGTTGCCATATGCGCAAGGGGTGATGAAGATATAAATCAAGCAGTAGCTGAGATTAACCGATTTGGTGAGGTTATAGGTGTAGTTGGAGATATAACTGATTCTCGATCAACAACAAAAATCCACAAGGAAGTTACAGAAAGGCTTGGCCCGGTTGATGTACTAGTTAATAATGTCGGAGGAGGCAAGGGAGGAGAATTCTGGGAAACCTCCGAAAGTGATCTTCAAGAAGCCTTTAATCTTAATGTGTTCGGTGCATTTCGTCTAATTAACTTGGTTATACCACATATGCAAAAACAAAAGTGGGGCCGCATAATCTGTATATCTTCTATATGGGGAAGAGAATACGGAGGGCGATTCTCATACATGACCGGAAAGGCCGCTCTTATAGCCATGACTAAACATCTTAGCAAGACTCTTGCTAAAGATGGCATTTTGGTAAATAGCGTTGCGCCAGGATCTACTGATTTCCCACATGGCAGTTGGGACAGATTCAAGAACCAAAATCCTCCTGATGTAGTACAAGACTTTATAAAAAACCAACTCCCAATGGGTACATTTGGCTGGCCAGAGCCAATTGGCGACCTCGTTGCATTCCTCGCTTCTAAAAATGCCGGAACGATAACAGGAACCTGTATCAATATCGATGCAGGTCAATCCAATTCGTTATTCTAAAAATAAAATCTATTAGTAAGAGGATTATATTAATAGTTAAAGGAGTTAACATGGAATGTCCCCTTTGCCAAATTCCACTTTACGAAACCAAATATAAAAGAATTGAAGTAGACCGTTGCAAAAATTGCCATGGCATGTGGCTAGACTATCACGAACTGGATGAATTAGAAGATAAGACATTTGACAATGACGATCTAAAAGGAACTTTAATGTATGCAGTTCGTGATTCAAAAAAATCCTGTCCTAGGTGTATCACAATCATGAAAACATTTAATTATAGAGCCTATAATTTACCTATAGATGTATGTCAAAATAATGACGGGTTTTGGCTTGACAAAGGTGAAGCAGAACAAGTAGAAAAACTAATGAAGCAGCGAATCAAAGATCTTAAACGTTCTGCTTCAGCCGAAAGTGCATGGGTAGATCTCATAAAAGGCTTGAAAAGCGGCAAAGGTAAATCCTTTATGGGAAGAATCATGGGCAAGTAATAACCAGATCCTAGTCTAGTCGATCAAATAGGTCATTTATCTGGGACGTTTGCCTAGTGTAATTTGACCTTTAAATTTGGCTCCCTCTCTATAATATTCTAGGTTTAATGTATCTCCTGGCAGGTATCTGGTAAGAATTCTTATAAGATCTGCTGAATTTTTCAGCTCCTCATCATTTAATCGCACTATTATATCTCCTGCCTCTAGTAAAGCTTGGTCAGCTGGACCTTCCTCCACTAAAGAAACTATACCAATACCATATTCAACTGGAATCCCCGCCTCAGCAGCAATAGATGGCGTGACATTCAAATGAACAATACCTAGAAACCCTCTTTCTACAAATCCCTTTTCTGTGAGCTGACTCACGATTGACTTTGCTTGATCAATATTTATCGCAAAGCCTATTCCCTGCGTTTGTGGAATGATCGCAGTATTTATGCCTATTACCTGAGCATTATAATTTACTAATGGCCCCCCACTGTTACCCGGATTAATGGCCGCTTCTGTTTGAATCAAGCCATCAACGGTAGTTTGTTGGTCAACCTGTATTGATCGATTAAGAGCACTGATTACACCTTTGCTTACAGTAGGCCCACCTTCCAGGCCTAATGCATGGCCAATTGCTACAACATCTTCTCCAACCTGTAAGGTGGAGGATTGACCTAGATTGGCTAATTTCAAGTTGTTTGCTTCAATCTTAATTACTGATAGATCGGTAAATTCATCTCCACCTATAATCTTTGCTTCAAAGCTTCTCTCATCCGCCAATGACACAATAATATTCTGTGCTCCGGCTACAACATGGTTGTTTGTTAATACATGACCATTTGCACTAATGATAATACCTGTCCCGACACCGATTTGAGGCACTGGCTGTCTAAAAAAGTCTAGCTGGGAGCGTTCAGTCTCAATATGTACCACAGATTCCTTAAGCAACCTCGCGATTTCAACTGTGCTAAATATTGATTCCGTCTTTAAAGTTTGTCTTGACTCTTGGGTTACTGAAGATTGGTTGGCTTCCTTAATGACTGATGAACTATCACAAGCCAACAATAATATGAGCAATAATAAAATAAATCCTATTTGGTTTAATTTCCAGGATTGTTTCACTTAACCTATCCTCTACAATTAGTCGGTTTTGCTATTTTTTAACCCTTCTAAGGCAATATTAGCTTTGATTTTATCATCTGGATCACCAAAAAGTTTAATTGCCATTTCTAGATCTTGTTTAGCTAATGATTGTTCATTTAATTGTTTTAATATCTGGGCTCTTAAAAAATATGCATCAGCATTTTTCGC
>CAYTFF010000002.1:335-6160 GCA_964437045.1 uncultured Dehalococcoidia bacterium | reverse complement strand
ATATAATCACCACAAGGTTCACCAGCTATTCAAAATAGTAATATGCATCAGCATTTTTCGCACTTAAATTAATCGCTTTATCTAATTCACCTCTGGCAACAACTAGGTCTCCTCTGTTATTGGCGATCATGGCTAATCCATAGTGCCCATTACTGTATTTCGGATCGATTTCTAGGGCCCGATTGAATTCACTTAGAGATTTTTCTAACTGCTCCAAATGATAATAGGCAATCCCTCTTCCATAGAATGCGCCAACAAAGTCAGGATATACCTTATTAACTAGGTTAAATCGGCCCAGAGCCTGCTTAAATTCACCCATTTCTATAAGTCGAAATCCGGAATTGTAATGAAATAGGGGATTTAGGGCAGGAGTAGCTGTCATTTGTATAGAAGTGGGTTCCGGTAGTGCTACTCCTGGATTAGAGACGGAGGCTACAGCAGAAGGTTCTATATTATACGGCTTTTCGTCTATTGCAGAAGCTGCACAGCCTATGAGGAGTAGTAATAGAGGCCAAATACACATATTTATGATATAGACCGAATTACCTGACTGATAGGCATATAAATTTCTGGGTTTTCGAGTTACTAGATTTTGTTCTTCTGTACCCATTAGTAGTTTCCTGGTCTGACATTTTTTCTATACAATTATTTATTCTGCGTCAGCCTTAACTTAAGTAAACCCTTTCCACTCTACTACCAATACTTGTTAGTACTTCATAGGGGATTGTGCCTATCAAATTTGCTAAATCCCACGCTGTTATCTTTGATTCCCCATCATTTCCAATTATGATTACTTCGTCGTTTATGCTCACGCTGGGAATACCAGTTACATCAATAGTGATTAAATCCATACTAATATTTCCTATAATTGGAGCGTATTGACCTCTGATTATAACCTTGCCCTTGTTTGAAAGTAATCTACTTACACCATCACCATAGCCAATTCCAATAGTTGCTATGGTGCTACGTCTCGATGTAGAAAATTTACGCCCATATCCAATCGATCTACCCTTAGGGACTGTTTTTAATAATAAGACTCTTGTTTTGAGGGATAGTACAGGTTTTATTAGAGAAGTATCCAATTGGGAGCTTGGATTAACTCCATATAAAGAAATACCAGTCCTAACCAAATCTAGCCATGAGTCAGGATTAAAAATAGTTCCAGCACTATTTGCAATGTGCTTATACTTTATATTAAACCCTGCAGATTCTGCCTTTTTAATAGTGTGGTTAAAAATCTCTAACTGGTCTTCCGTAAAATCTTTTTCTTCAGGTTCATCAGCAACGGAGAAGTGGGAAAATATTCCTTCAAGAGCTACTCCATTTAGAGCTTGACCTATTTCTAAAAAATTAAGTAACTCATCGGGCTGAATGCCTAATCTACCTAACCCTGTGTCTATTTTTATATGATATTTGATGGTTTTTCTTAATTTAATTGCCGCTTTAGAAAGCCTAGCAAGAGATTTTTCAGTAAAAATTGCTGGGGTAATATCATTGGTTACTGCTAGCAATTCCTGACCATCTGGACAACCACCAAGTATCAAAATAGGAACATTGATTCCTGATTGCCTAACGAAAACTGCTTCAGATAACGTTGCTAAAGCTAGCATATCAGCTCCCATTGCCACCAGCTTATCTGCTACTTTTAAAACCCCATGTCCATAGGCATTAGCTTTTATAACTGGAACTACTTTCACACCTATCCCTACAAGATTTTTCAGGTTAAGAAAGTTCTCTTCTAGTATTTTTAAGTTTATTTCTACCCAAGCTCTTTCTGTCAAAGCCATTCTAATACCACTCATTTACAAAAATATTTCATGTTGGGAATATAATGGGCGAGCCTTCTGATTTCAAGAGGCATAAGGACTAAAATCATAGCAGACTGGTGATAGATATCTTTTAGTTAAAATTTCATTCTTGTTCGATTCATCCTATATTTATTAAGATAATTTGTTATTTATACACGATATATTGTTGTTTGGGATCAACAATGCCCCAAATATATGTTCTATAACACTTTTATATTATATTTAATTTTGTTACAATAAAGAGAATAAATTTTAATTGCATGTGAGGTGGGTTAACTTCAGAGAAGTTGCCAATTACCTTGATGCAAATTGATTAGGGTAAAACGGGCAGACGGGAACAACCAAAAGTTTCAATCATATGGTTATTAACGAAAAGAAAATCTTAGAAGAAAAAACTGATTACACGGCCAAAGATATACAGGTCTTAGAAGGGATGGACGCGGTCCGCTTAAGGCCTGGAATGTATATTGGAAGCACAGATCAACGTGGCCTGCATCATCTAATTTACGAGATAGTAGTCAATGGTGTAGATGAAGCAATGGCTGGATACTGTGACTCCGTTGAAATACAACTTCTATCAAATGGCATGGTTCAAATAACGGACAATGGTAGAGGAATTCCAGTAGACATTCATCCTGACACGGGGAAATCTGCATTAGAGACGGTTATGACCGCTCTTCATGCGGGTGGTAAATTTGGTGGAAAAGCATATTCTGTATCCGGCGGCCTTCATGGCGTGGGGGCATCTGTAGTTAATGCCCTATCATCAGAGTTGAAGGTAGAAGTAAGAAGAAACGGTAGCGTATATTCCCAAGATTATTCAAAAGGGCGACCAACCAACGAACTCACTGAAACGCCACCTGTCGAAGACTCCTGGATGGAAGGTTCTGGAACACGAATTACATTTCTTCCTGACTCAGAAATTTTTGGGGAGCCCGAGTATGACTTTAATATATTAGTACAACGTTTTAAAGAAATGGCCTATCTAAATCAGGGCTTATTCATCAGTTTCAAAAGTGATTACCACATAGATTTGTGGCCTAACAACGAAAGAAACTTCTACTTTGACACAGGTATTGCTAGTTTTGTAAATAATTTAAACAGAGGAAGAGGCCCCCTCCACAAAGATCCAATCCATATGCAGAAGGTAGTAGAAACTACCATTGTAGAAGTAGCTCTCCAATATAATGAAACTTTTACCGAGTCTGTTTATGCTTTTGCTAACTGTATTAATACAGTAGATGGAGGGTCTCATATAACTGGCTTTAGATCAGCTTTAACAAGAGTCTTAAATGACTATGCACGCAAACAAAAACTCTTGAAGGACGACCAAGCTAATCTGCAAGGTGAAGATGTTAGAGAAGGCCTCACGTCGGTTAGAAGTGGAAAGCTCACTGCTCCACAGTTGGAAGGACAAACCAAAGGTAAATTAGGTAATCCAGAGGTAAAAGGCCACGTGGAAAGTGTTGTAGGTGACGCACTCACAATATACTTAGAAGACCACCCTAACGAAGCTAGGAAGATAATTGAAAAATGCTGCACATCTCAAAGGGCTAGAGAAGCAGCTCGAAAAGCCAGAGATCTCATAATACGAAAGAACGCAATGGATGGAGGATCATTGCCTGGTAAACTTGCAGATTGTGCTGAGAAGGATCCTTCTATGTCAGAAATATTTTTGGTTGAAGGTGAATCTGCCGGAGGATCAGCTAAAATGGGCAGAGATCGCAAGTTCCAAGCTATTCTTCCTTTAAGAGGTAAAATTCTCAATGTAGAAAAGGCCCGGCAGGATCGAATCCTAGGACATGAAGAAATCCGGGCTATGATAACTGCCCTTGGGGCAAATATAGAGCCTGACTTTAATCTCGAAAAACTAAGGTACCATCGCGTCATCATTATGACAGATGCAGATGTAGATGGATCTCATATAAGAACTCTTTTACTAACGTTCTTCTTTAGGTTTATGAAGCCATTAATAAATAATGGGAACCTATATATCGCTCAGCCACCATTATACAAAGTCCAAAAAGGGAGAGCTGCTCAATGGAAATTCTCTGATGAAGAAAAAGACCACTGGTTTGCTAAGGAGGTATATAGCAATCTTACAGTATCATCAGAAGATAAGAAGGTTGAGCTGTCCGGCTCTAGGTTAATAAGTGCACTACCATTACTTAAAGCGATAACTTATTCATTCATAGAGCTTACCTACCAAGGTCTTCCTAAAGAGGTCGCTAAACATCTTATTAAGGAAGAACCTAAACATACACAGCGTCTCCAATTACCCGGATTTGGAAACTCTTCACTTGATGAATATGAGGAATGGTTGAAGTCATTAGGTTTTACTGTAAAGGGTAAATCTGACCCTCAAACTAGAGAGCCATACTTAACAGTCCAAACAGACGATGGCCCAAAGGTTATATCTGAAAGTGTCTTCGAATCCCCTCTTAGACAACGCTGTTATGAGTTATATTTGAAAACCAAGGATTTGTTAGATGCTAACAAACTAAATATTTTGAAAAAGAAAGAACCTGTTATAGAAAATATACCCTGGTACGAATTACTTTCAAATTTGGAAAAGGCTGGTGAAACTAGAGGTATATCTATACAACGCTATAAGGGTTTAGGAGAGATGAATCCAGGTCAGCTTTGGGAAAGCACTATGGACCCAGCAACCCGAACCCTAATGCAGGTGCGTCAAAGAGATGCAGAAGCGGCTAACAAAACCTTCACAGACCTCATGGGAGAAGAAGTAGCCCCACGCAAGAGGTTTATCCAAGCCTATGCTAGGGAAGTTCGTAATTTGGATATCTAATTAGAATGATTTTCTCGCCTCACCTCCCGCTCAAAGGAGCCCTCCAAACAAATGGAGGGCTCCTTTAATTAAACAATCAAACCATCTATTATTAAAATAAGTCCACCAGTTCTGAACTCCTCGCCCAAAGCTGGTAGACTTATTTAGTTTAACAAAGTTATTACAACTGAAAAATTATCTATCTAGCCACAGATCTCTGACTCTAGATTCCGCATCTGGTCTAGTCTGGAAATTACGAACATCTTTGTTTATGCCATAGAGAAGTGTCTCAGCTACTTGTAAAACGATAGGTGCATCAGGAACCATAATCTCTAAGGCCTTTCTATACAAACTAGCCGCTTTACTCGCATCATACACGCCCACAGCTTCGTCTAGAATGGCATCAAAGGCTGGATTCCTATAAGCAGTTCTCTGCATCGTATTGCGTGATCCATCAGAGTGTAAGAAGGAACGTAACATCACATCTGGATCAATACGAGCTCTATAGCCTGCCCATGTACCTTCATCATACTTACCTGCAACCCAGTCACTAAAGTAAGTACGATTATCCCAAGGTTGGATTTGCATATCGATACCTGACTTTTTAAGCATGGCTTGAGCAACTTCGCAATACTCCATTTCAAATGAAGCAGCTCTACATGGCTGGTTGTATTTAAATCCATTTGGATAACCAGCTTCAGCAAGTTTAGCTTTTGCCCCTTCAGGATCATATTTAAGTAAGTCAAAAGTAGGATCATGATAAACGCCAAAGCTACTATATATTGGGCTATAAGCTTTTTCTGCAAGACCATCATAAACTACGTCAACCATGGTCTGCCTATCAATTCCCATAGCGAAAGCTTGGCGAAGTGCCTTGTTATCCCATGGAGCTACATTAGTCTTCATGTAAATAGCTCGCCCTCTTGCACCATCTTGACGAATAATTTCAATTCTAGGATTCCTTTTACCTATTTCATAATCGCCAGGTACGATATTTTCCTGGGCCTCTAATTCTCCTGTACGTAACATAGCAAATATAACTCTGTTATCAGGTATTTGAAGGAATCTAATCTCATCAAGATATGGCAAGCCTTCTTCAAAATAATCTGGATTTCTCTCAAGGACTATTCTTTGAGCTGGAAGCCACTCTTTGAACTTAAACATACCAGATCCTACTGGATGGCTACCAAAGTCGCCATTTCGATCTGCAGATGATTTGGTCGCCTTCA
>CAYTFF010000002.1:0-325 GCA_964437045.1 uncultured Dehalococcoidia bacterium | reverse complement strand
GGATCCATAAACCTGTCAAAAATATACTTCACGGCGCTAGCATCAACTGGAGTTCCATCATGGAACATTGCTCCTTCAGCAAGCTTAAAGGTTATTGTCTTACCATCCGCCGAAACATCCCATGATCTAGCCAATTCTGGGCCAATTGAACTATCTGGCATCATTTGAACCAGACTACTATACATCGTGTACATCACTCTACGAGATGGCACTAAAAGCTGATATGCCGGATCTAGTACATCATAATCTAAATGATGTGCCC
Organism: uncultured Dehalococcoidia bacterium; assembly: GCA_964437045.1. Lineage (GTDB taxonomy): Bacteria > Chloroflexota > Dehalococcoidia > Lucifugimonadales > CAYTFF01 > CAYTFF01. The sequence goes on along the minus strand of CAYTFF010000002.1, from coordinate 63 downwards.
ATCGAAGTTGGCCGCCATATTTAGGACCCATATCAGGCGCAGCTACAGGTACAACTGGAGCTG
>CAYTFF010000001.1:32768-37806 GCA_964437045.1 uncultured Dehalococcoidia bacterium | reverse complement strand
ATCCTAATGGGCTTAACAGTTCTGCTAGCTTACCCGTTCCAACTCCTGCATCAAGAATAGGTCCCGTTCCAGTCATAACATATCGACATGTCAAAGCTGCTCCTATGGGAACCATTCTTGATCCTGACTTAGCTGAATCTCTATCATAATTATGTGCCCACTGGTCATAACGACCTTCAAGTTCGCTGAGATTTCCTGAAGCATGTACCCAAGACAACCTGTTAGAGTGATCGGGGATTTTCATTCTTATCATCCATTTATTAGTTTTTAATCTATTAAATATTTCAGGGGGTAAATCTTGATTAATCTGGATATAACTACTGAAAGTGTGCCAGCGTCCACAACTGTATCACGTTTTAAAGGATTTTTATATCAACGATTCAGTTATTCCATTATCTGGATAGAAAGTGCGAGATATAACATTCTATACTTTAAAGATTAAGTACATAAAGTTTAATCATATTCTAATAGTTTGACAGTAAATAATGCGTATCATATAGTTGCAAGGTCTCATCGATAATTCAAAAAATGAGGAATAGCTGCTGCATGAAAATTCTAATATCTGGATCACTTGCTTACGACCGTATTATGGATTTTTCAGGTAATTTCTCTAACCATCTGGTTCCATCAAAAACTGGCACTATAAGTATTTCATTTTTAGTTAATAGTATGTTAGAAAAATTTGGAGGAACAGCTGGAAATATAGCATATAGCTTATCACTATTAAATGAAAAACCATTGATATTATCAACAATTGGTCGCGACTACCAAAGATACTTCGCCTGGTTAAGCGATAATCTTATCCCTACTGAGGGTATAAAAATTATCGAGGATGAATTCACAGCCAGCGCATTTATAACAACGGACGAAGCTGACAATCAGATTACTTTATTTAATCCAGGGTCTATGAAATATTCTGCAGACTTTAACTTTGATGTAATAAATCCAGGCAACACCATAGCCATCATCTCCCCTGGAAACAAAGAAGATATGCTAAAACATGCAGAATTATACCGTGAATTAAAAGTACAATACATTTTCGATCCCGGACAACAAATACCCTCCTTGAATTTGGAGGAATTTAAAAATGGGGTTACTGGTTCAAAAATACTTATCGCAAATGATTATGAAATTGAATTGATCCTCCACAAATTGAATTGCCAATTAAAGGACTTATTAGAACTGACTGAATTAGTTATAACAACTAAAGGTGGTAATGGCTCATTAATAACTACTTCTGATGGTGATATCCAAATCCCCCCCTGTCCACCAAATGAAGTATTAGATCCTACAGGGGCAGGAGATGCTTACAGAGGGGGCCTAATAAAAGGAATACTAGATGGAAAGGATATAAAGGAAGCTGCCCAAATGGGGGCAGTTTGTGCAGCCTATACAGTGGAAACAACAGGCACCCAAGAATATAAATATACTTTGAAAGAATACTGGCATCGCTATAGACAATTTTTTGGTAACATTTAATTTACTAGCCATGAGGTGATTATTTATTATGAAACTTGATTTTAGTGTGGGTATGGGCAGAAATTTAACCATCGCCGAGGTAGCAAGCCATTCCAAATCAGCCGAAAATAATGGCTTTAAACAAATAACATTCTTAGACCAACAAAACCTTTCTAGAGATGTTTACACCATGATGACAATTGCAGCTCTTAACACAAGCCGTATATTGATTGGACAAGGTGTAACCCAACCTTTCACATACCACCCTTCAGTGACTGCTAATGCAACTGCCACTATAAACGAACTCTCAGGGGGTCGAGTTTTTCTTGGCATAGGGGCAGGAGGTAACGCTGTACGAAGTATGGGAATCCGTCCTAGAAGTATAGATGAATATAGAAATGCTGTTACATTTATAAGAAAATATTTTTCTGGTCAAATTGCGGAACTTGAAGGCGCCACAATGCATTCAGAATGGGTAAATCAAAAAATACCTATTTATATGGCTGCTTCTGGGCCTCGTTCGCTACAATTGGCTGGTGAGTTAGCCGATGGGGTCATCTTTTTAGGTTCCAATCCGGAATTCATTAAGTGGCAAAAGGACTACGTAGAACAGGGCGCTATTAAAGCTGGCCGCGATCCTTTAGAGATAGACTATTGGGCCCGCACCTGCATTTACGTAGCTCCCACGAAAGAGGCCGCAAGGCGAGAGGTAGCCTCATATGCAGCTACAGCAGCCAGAAATAGATACTGGTATTTACAAAGAAAAACCCCAGGCATACAAAATTTAGGTGATATAATTGAAAGAGCACAACCAGGGCTTATCAATGAATTTAAGAAAATATACGATAATTGGGATGAAGACTTCCATGAGACTACAGATGCTCCGCATGCAGATTTTGCAACCCAGAGAATAATAGATTTTTTTCATATAGTTGGGCCACCCGAAGAAATTTGCGAACGTATCGAACAACTAGGGAATATAGGTATAACTAACATATCAACCACTGTTTTTACGATAATTAATAAAAAAGAAATGATGGATAAGATTGGAAATTCCATCATGTCTAATTTTAGAAATTAAGTATTAAAGGAAATGTAAATGCGGGTACAATTCAGTGTAGGCACAGGCAGAGATGAAAATATAGACCAAATAATTACCCAAACTAAGCTTGCAGAAAGATATGGGTTTTCACACATTACCTTTGTAGATCAACAGAATCTATCCAGGGATGTTTATGCCATGATGGCAGTAGCTGCATTAAATACATCAAGAATCCAAATTGGTCAAGGTGTAACCGTACCACATATCAGGCATCCATCTGTTACTGCAAACGCAACTGCTACAATCCATGAATTATCTGGTGGCCGAGCCTTCTTAGGAATAGGATCAGGTGGTAACGCTCTGAGAAGCATGGGTATGGAAGCTCATCCAATGAAGGAGTATAGAGAAGTTGTAGAATTTATCAGGCGATTGCTCACCGGGAAACATGCTGAATTCAAAGTTGTAGAAATGCGGTCTGAATGGATTAATAAACGTATTCCCGTATATATGGCTGCCATAGGGCCCACATCATGCCGACTAGCAGGTGAGTTGGCTGATGGGGTAATAATTGGCCCTGGTATACATCCAGAATTAGTTAAATGGAGAATTGAGCAAATTCACCGAGGAGCAGAAATTGCCGGCCGTGACCCTTCTCAAATAGAAATATGGGTTCGCACAATGATATATATAACTGACAACAAGGAGGATGCCTTTACAGCCGCTTCTTCATATGGAAATAGAGGGCCTTATTATTTATTTAAATATAAAAATCCTTATACAGATGAACTTTTTAATCGACTAAATAATAAAATACCGGATTTAGAAGGGCTAATAGGTGAATTTGAAAAGTTTTTTTATTCCTATGATGACTATCAACATGAACTCCCAAATTCACCTCATTCAAAATTGGTTACCCAACGAATGATAGATTTTGTTCATTTAGTTGGTAATTCAAAAGAGATTCAGCAAAAAATTCAAGAATTGGTCTTACTTGGAGTGACTAACATTTCAACCGTTTTATTTACCATTACAAATAAGATGGAAATGATGCAGGAAATTTCGAAATCTATAATGCCCGAATTTAGGTCGTAGTTAAATAATTGAGTTATTAATGAAATTCTATAAGCACTTTCAAAACACCAATTAACCCGTATGCCATCGCATATTAGTTAATTTTTTACCATAGTATATTGACTAATTAGATGCTAGACTAAGGTGACAGTAGGCTTAGGCCAATATTCAAATAGGAGCGTAGAAAATGTCTTGGTTTTTAGTACATACAAAATATACAAGCGAAGTCTTCAACGCTATGATCAAAAAGCCTCAAGATAGAGCTAAAATAATGAGTAAGGTTGTAGAGGATTCGGGAGGAAAAATCCACATGTTTTTTTATACCCCTGGATCTGAGTATGATGCTATTGCAATTGTGGAAGCACCAAGCTTTACAAGACTTAGTGGATTTTTGATGGTTGCAGCATCAACAGGAAACTATATTGGTTTTTCAAAGGTAGTGCCTCTACTAACACCAGAAGAAGGTATTGAAGCTATGGGAATAGCTGGAGAAATACATGAGTATTTCGGCATCGCTTTACAACCACCAAAAGAAGATTAGATACTAAATCTATAATAGTTTCTATTGTTTAAGACCAACTAAAGTTGGAAATAATCGGAGCGTGATAAATGTCTTATGAACCAAATGCTATACTTGCAAATAAAACTTACAAAGTTATAGGGAAACGTCCAAATAGGCCAGATGGAGTAGACAAAGTAACGGGCCGAGCAGTGTACGGAGATGACTTTAAAATACCAGGGACCCTATATGGAGCTATCTTAAGAAGCCCCCATGCTCACGCAAAGATAAAGAATATTGACACCAGTAAAGCCAAGGTGTTCCCAGGAGTTAAAGCCGTCATTACTGGTGATGATATGCCCTTAACAGAAGATGAGATTAGGGAAATGGGCGAATCATCTGGTAATTTGAGATTTTTAAGTATAAATGTCTAGGCACGAGACAAAGCCTTCTACAAGGGTCATGCAATCGCTGGGATAGCAGCAACTGATCCCTATACTGCAGAACTGGCATTATCACTTATCAAAGTAGAATATGAAGTACTTCCTTTTGTCCTAGATGTAAGAGAAGCAATGAAGGATAGTGCACCAATTATTCACGAAGGAATGACCACTAAGTTTTTCGACAAAGATACCGGTAAAGTTAGCAATATTGGCAATATACAAAAATATTCGTTAGGAGATATAGACAAAGGATTCCAGCAGGCAGATATTATTATAGAAAGAGAGTTTAATACCAAGACAGTTCACCAAGGCTACATTGAAAGTCATTCTGCTACAGCCCTTTGGCGAAGTGATGGAACTTTAAGTTTATGGCTAAGTACCCAAGGAATATTTGATGTCAGAGGTAACATGGCAAAAATCCTCAATATACCCGATTCTATGGTAAGGGTAATTCCAACAGAAATTGGAGGTGGATTTGGAGGCAAAATACCAGTATATGCAGAACCTGTAGCAGCCATCCTGTCT
>CAYTFF010000001.1:24764-32758 GCA_964437045.1 uncultured Dehalococcoidia bacterium | reverse complement strand
ATCTCTCAATCAGAAGTAGTACAATAAATAGATACAGGCTCTCCTGTAAAAATAACACTTAAACGTCACGAAGTTTTTGAAGGCACAGGGCCTGCTCCAGGCTCCTACTTTAAAACTAAAATAGGCGCTACTAAAGATGGAAATATCGTAGCAGCTCATGCCTACATGGTTTATGAAGCTGGGGCATTCCCCGGGGGACCTTTAGCTACAGCTGTAATGGGTGTTTTCGCACCTTATAAAATAGATAACGTAGTAATTGAAGGATTAGACGTTGTTGTTAACAAAGCCAAAACGGCCGCCTATCGAGCTCCAGGCGCACCACATGCTCTGTTCGCAACCGAGACTATAATTAATGAACTTGCAGAAAAACTTTCCATTGACCCATTGGAATTTCGTCTCATGAATGCAGCCAAGGAAGGTGATAGACGTGGCGATGGGATAATTTGGGCTCGTATTGGTTGCGTAGAAGTTCTGGAGGCAGCAAAAGCTCATGACCACTGGAATAGCCCTTTGACCGAGGGTGCAAGAGGGAGAGGTCTGGCTTTGGGATTTTGGAAAAATGGTGGAGGTCCTTCTGCTTGTACTATTAATGTTAATGGTGATGGAACCGTAAGCTTAATAGAAGGGAATCCAGATATTGGAGGAACCCGTGCAGCAATTGCAATGCAAGCTGCTGAAACACTTGGTATAAAATATGAATCAGTTCATCCACAAGTTGTAGATACAGATACCATTGGTTATACAGCTGGTACTTATGGAAGCAGGACTACTTTCGCTACAGGGATGGCAGCTGTTGAAGCAGCAAAAGATGTCATCAACAAAATGAAAATCCGTTGTTCAAGAATTTGGGAAATTAACCAAGCTTCCATCAAGTTTGAAAATGGGGTTTTCATGAGTAAAGAAGATCCTGAACTAAAATTTACTTTTACCGAACTAGCATCATTGTTATCTTCAACAGGTGGTCCAATTAGTGGGCAAGCAAACGTAAATCCTAATATAATGCCAGGGGCTTTCTCTGTGCATTTAGTTGATCTTGATGTGGATGAGGAAACTGGAAAAGTAAAGATATATAGATACACAGCCATTCAAGATGCAGGTAAAGCCATACATCCATCTTACGTCGAAGGCCAAATCCAAGGTGGTGTAGCACAAGGAATAGGTTGGGCATTAAACGAAGAATATGTTTTTGATGATAATGGAGGAATGCAAAATCCTAGTCTGTTAGATTACCGAATGCCTACTAGTCTAGACTTACCAATGATAGACACTGTTATAGTTGAAGTAGCTAACCCTGATCACCCTTTTGGTGTTCGTGGAACAGGAGAAGTACCTATTGTACCTCCAGCCCCTGCAATTGCAGACGCAATATTTCATGCTACTGGTAAAAGATATTACGACTTACCAATGAAACCAGAAGTAATTCTTAAAGCTATTCAATCGAACAAAAAGTAACCATAACTATACTAATTAATCTCAGCAAAGAATCAATCTATTTCTTATGGGAAGCGTAGAAAATGCTCTTAGGGTTTCTTTTTTCTATTCTTGCAGCTGCTAGCTTCGGAATAAATGCCGTCTACATTCGTAGAGGAACTCTTACAGGGTCAGCCGCGCATGCCATGTACGTAACACTAATAGTAGGATTACCTATATTCCTCTTAACAGCACTTCTAAGTGGTCAATTATTTCAACTATCTGAAATTTCTACGAGGAACTACCTCCTCTTGTCAGGGGCCGGGGTACTACATTTTATAGTAGGCCGTTATTGTAGTTATAGGTCTATAAATGCAATAGGTGCTAATCGTTCCACACCTCTTCAAGCTCTAGCAATGATTATCAGCGTAGTATTAGCAATCATATTATTAGATGAACAAATCACTCTACCCATAGTCATCGGGATCATTATGATTATTATAGGTCCTGCAATCATAATTGAAAGGAAAAAACAAATCGACTGGCATTCAAATTATGCTAAACAAATTCCAAATTCTCTGAATCAAAATGTGCCTGAACCTATATTCCGTCAAGCAGAAGGATATTTATTTGGACTTCTAGCCGCCATAGCATGGGGCTTTACCCCTATAATGATCAGGGAAGCATTATTAGATGCAAATTTAGGATTGTTAGGTGGACTAGTTTCCTACCTTGCAGCCACAGCTGTTCTTTTACTAAGTTTTGCTTTACCAGGTCAACTAAGGAAAATTACAACATTAGACAAAAAGGCATTCCAGTGGTTTTCTTATGCAGGTATATCAGGAACATTTGCGCAAATATTCTGGTATTTATCATTAGGACTTATACCAGTAACTATAGCAGCACCACTACAGAGAACATCTGCTCTATTCGTATTATTCTTTTCGTTCCTAATCAACAGAAGACTAGAGAGCTTTGATTTTAAAGTTATTATTGGAATTATCTTATCCGTTGGTGGGTCTATAGCATTAGTGCTTTGAATTTTCAATCGGAAAATAAGGCATTACTTCTTCAGAGAACCTATGGATTTGCTCTAATAGCTCGTCGTAGCTATCTATAGCATGATTAGTAACGATACAACTAGTCACACCTTGGTCTTGGAGTTTCATAATTTTTTCTACTACCTCGTTTGAGGTGCCAATCAAATTCCTAGCCACAAATTCATCTAAACTTTGTCCACCAATACGCCTTTGTGACACTCTAGTATTTAAATATTGCTGCCTTCCCATGGTCTCATTGCTAGCCAAACTCTGTACAGCTACAGCGGCAATATCTAATTCAGACATGTCTCTTCCTAAATCATCCATAAAAGGATATAATCTTTCCATACGTTTAGCTATTGTTTCATTATTAGTGGCGATAGAAATCAACCATCCATTCCCCCATTTTGCAACTCGTTTGGCGACCTTTTCAGGCTTATTTAGTGCATTCCCAGATATATACACAGGTATAACGCTTTGAACAGGTCTTGGAGTCAAACATAAGTCTTTAAATTCATAATATTGACCTGAAAAAGACACCATTTGACCAGACAAAAGCAATTTTATTGCTTCTAATGCCTCTTCCATCATTAATCCCCGGTTAAACATTTTATTTCTAGGATATAAAGAATTAAATTCAACTCTAGACGACCCAATCCCAACTCCAAACAAAACTCTTCCTTTGCTAATATTATCAAGAGTGGCTAACTGTTTCGCTAACAAATCAGGTTCGCTTATAGGAAGTATAATATCTCCCGTACCTAGTTTGATTTTTGAAGTATTAGAAGCAATATATGATAACGAAATAAGGAGCTCAAACCAGGTAGGAATTGTGGTCATACCTGACATTCCTGCTTCATTTTGTTCAACTCTCCTGGTTAAACTAGGAACAATAAGATCAAGTCCCCAAAGAGAATCATATCCCAGAAATTCAGCAATCTGGGCGAATTCGGTTAGTTGAGCAGGACTAGCAAATGGTATTGAACCATAAACACCCTCGTAAGAATTAGGGAATGCCAAACCAAACTTCAAATTACCTCCCCCTCTTAGCCCATATGTTCTCGTCCTTTAGGTTGTTGCAAAAATTGAATAATATTACCATCAGGATCCTCTAAAGTAGCGACTATTCCACCCCAATGCTCTTGATCTGGCTCTCTTAAAAATTTAACCCCTTTATGTTTCAATTGCTCTACTAAAGGGAATATATCTTTGGTCCCAAAATTTATCATGATTCTATGAGAATCTTTTGAAGAACCTTCACCCAACTGATGAAAACCAATCCCTAAACGAAATTTGCCCCAACGAAAGGATATAAAGTCACCATGTCTAGAATGTCGATTCAAGCCCAATTTATTTTCATAAAAATCTAAAAGTCTATCAAGATCATCTGTCCATATTATAGCCCCAACTACACCCGTAATCATTCCTGATCTCCATTAATAATGTTCAATTGCTGCGTCCTCTCCATCTTAATCCACATCCTAAACAGTAGAAGGTTCTCAGATTAAAAAAATAGTCCGAAATTAATCTAAAAGTAACATCAATATATACTAATATTGGTATAAATAGAATCAAACTGTTTTCTAAAAAGAACCATAGTATAACCCAGATAAAATAACTCGCCCATAAGCTAACAAATACTTGCCGTAAGCGTCCTCGTGCATTAGTTCCATGAATATCCCAAGGAACGTTAATTTCAAGTCCTTTACATTTAGGACAATTTATTGTGGGTTTTTTATTGATAGGTTGCATAGCTCATTAAATCCATCCAATACAAATTTTCAATACTTATTAATCAATTTAGCTACTACAGGAAAGTCATTCAAATATGGGAGTAACAGTGGTTGATCGACTCCTGCCTCTACATATTCTTCTATCTTTTCTTTACAATAAGACATGGGGCCAACTAGATATAAGGAGTCTACAATTTCGTTACTAATTAAACTTTGAGCTTCTTCCAATGCCCCATGTTTTAACCTTTTCCTTAATGGAGTTAAAATACCCGGATCAAATCCACCTTTTTCCAATAATATTTCACCAATATATGGCTCCTGTAATAGCTTTACGACTCTTCCCCTAAGCTTTGCATACATGTCTTCTGGATCTTCCGTAGGCCTAATCACCAACATGCAAGCAATACGTATTTTATTCGGATTTTTCCCAGCCTTAGCCGCAGAATCTTTTATAACTTTAACAGCATATTTGACATAACCTGCTGGGACATAGGCATTAAGAATCACGCCATCCGCTGTTGAACCAGCACTTCTTAAAGCCTTAGGGCCAATTGCCGCAAGATATATTGGGATCTCATTCTGAACAGGTTTGATAGAAAGATTAATATCTTTCAAACCAAAAAAGTTATTATCTTTCACAAGTACATTGCTAGAAAGCATTTCCCTTAAAATTCGGGCTGAATTTTCTAAAGTTGTTAAAGAACTATCATAAGAAATACCCATCTTGTTTTCAATAACCAACCGTTCACTCCTACCTAAACCTAAAATAAATCTCCCACCAGATATACGATCTAAGGTAGCTGTAGCCATCCCTAATAATGCTAGGTTTCGCGTGAATGGATTAACTACTCCCACTCCCAGCTTTATATTATTTGTAACTGCTGAAATATATCCTAATATTGAAAATGTTTCTTCATGAAAATATCGCTCAGTCAACCAAAGTGATGAGAATCCGGAATTTTCAGCTAATTTAGCATACCTACTAAGTTCTCTTCCACTTTTAATTCCATGATGTAATACTATTCCCAAATCACGAAACATACTTTACCTCGAAAAATTATTTATCCGTCCACTATTGAATCTGTTCTTATTTAACCAGCCATACCCATACAAAAGCTATTCTACATTTGAGTATTGTGTCATAATTTTAATCGAAATCTAGCTATTTTTTCTAGCGACATATGTATGTTAGATTAACAAATAGATTATGTATTCAAATCCAAAATCTATATATTACGGATGGTGGATAGCACTTGCGGGCTGTTTAAATATGGCTCTCATAGGGTTATATTTTCATGGTGCTGGTACTTTTGTGTCTGCTCTTGATAATGAATTTATGTGGAGCAGGACACTTTTGGCTGGTGCATTCTCTATTGCTCGAATTGAAGGTAGCATAATAGGCCCTTTAGCTGGCTATCTTACTGATAAATTAAGACCACAGAAGATGGTACTCATCGGTCTAATTATCATGGGAATCGGATATATTATTCTGTCCTATGTTAATACTCCATTGATATTCTATGTGGCCTTTTTCACTATCGCTATAGGAGGTGGCTTAGGAAGTTTTATACCTGCAGCTACATCCGTAACATATTGGTTTATAAAAAAAAGATCCTTTGCAATTGCCATAATGATGTCCGGAACAGCCATCGGAGGATTATTGGTTGGACTTATGGCAGTTGGTATTACTGAATTTGGATGGAGAGCAGTTAGCTTAGGCATTGGAGTAATCATACTCCTTGGGGGAATCCCTTTAAGCTATATTTTCAAGAGAGAACCTCAACCTTTTCAAAGTATCCAAGATAAAGAGAATCTAACTACCAATGTAGACAATAGTATCCTATCTAAGAAAGACCGAATTGAATTTACAGTGAAAGAAGCAGTTAAAACTCGCACTTTTTGGATTGTGGCTATTTCACATTCTATGGTAAATATGTCGTTCACTGCAGTAGTTGTTCATGGAGTACCTCATCTTACAGATATTGGGATGTCCCTAAGTGTAGCCGGTGGAATTGTTGCTATTTACAATATAATTTCACTCCCATCTCAAATTATTGGCGGATGGCTAGGAGATAAATTAAACAAAAGAATCCTTTTATTTTGCCTATTGATAATGCAAGGGTCCGCAGTAATTGTATTTGCCTTAACAACAAACCTGACAGAAGCATATATTTTCGCAATTCTTTTTGGAGTTGGATTAGGGGGACGAACTGCCATATATCATGCTTTAAGAGCAGATTATTTTGGGGGAAAAGCTTTTGCATCTATCACAGGTATCTATGGAATACCAATTAACATCACTATGGCTATAGCTCCCCTTTTAGTAGGTATTTTATTTGACATCCAGCACACATACATGTATGGGATGTTATTTCTTGGCGTTTTAGCAATATTAGGAGGAATTTTAATGTTAACCGCGACTCCACCAAAAAAGATTATTAATAAATCAATCTAGATAATCTTTGAAATTTACCTGTATGAAGCTATCTCTGAAAAGATATCTCTTTTATGTTTATAAATCTACCTTATTATGATAAAATCAGCCTTCCACTATCTAGATATTGAAAACAAGAAATTAGAATAATTGGAGACTTACAATGACTCGCTCATCCCTTTCAAACCATAACCAAGAACAGGTTAATAAAGCCAATTTTAAACAGATGACTGGTGGCCAAGCTCTTATAGATAGTATATACAAGGAAGGGGTACGCGTAGTGTTCGGACTGCCAGGAGTACAGACTTATCATGCTGTAATTCCAATTTTGGATTATCCTGACATGCAATTTATAACAACAAGACATGAACAAGCCACTACATATATGGCTGATGGATATGCAAGGGCAAGCGGCAAAATTGGTGTCTCTCTTGTAGTACCAGGCCCAGGTTTACAAAATGCCTCAGCTGGAATTACAAATGCTTATTCAGCTTCTTCCCCTATATTGGTTATTGCAGGCCAAATAAATAAGGATAAGATTGGGAAAGACATTGGTGTTCTCCATGAAATTAATGACCAATTGGATATTGTAAGGCCAATAACAAAATGGCAATCTAGGGTATTGGAAGCAAAAAATGTACCCTCAGCAGTACGACAATCATTTAGTCATTTAAACAGTGGACGAGCAAGACCTGTACTTATAGAAATACCTCCAGAGACTTTAGGTGAGGAAGCTAAATTTCCAGTATATGAAACAAGCGTTCCATATACTAGCCCTATTGACTCCCAAGCTATAGAAGAAGCAGCTGAGTTGCTTGTTCAATCTACAAACAATGTGATATGGGCAGGAGGAGGTATTCATGGTTCTAATGCCTCGCCTGAACTTCTAGACTTAGCAGAATATTTACAAATACCTATCATAACAACTCCTGAAGGTAAAGGAGCCATATCAGATCGCCACTACTTATCTTTGGGTGTAACAAGAGGTAGATCAACTGGTGAATTCAGGGATCCTTTAAGGGACTTCTTTTATAATTGTGACGTAGTATTGGCAATTGGAACACGTTTTGCGACTGCAAAACCAAATCCATCTCAAAAAGTAATCCAAATTGATGTTGATCCAGATGAAATAGGAAGAAATCACAATAATACACTTGGTATTGTTGGGGATTTAAAAAATGTTCTACCTGTCTTACTTGAAGCAATAAAATCTCATGGTAAACCTAACACTTCTAGGGAATCTGAATTCGAACTGATGAGGACTGAAAGATATGACAACCCAGATAATCAAATAGAACCATTAGATTCTTATGTAAGGGCATTACGCAAAAGCATACCTGATGATGGCATTTTAGTGCCAGATATGACCCAAATTGG
>CAYTFF010000001.1:12401-24754 GCA_964437045.1 uncultured Dehalococcoidia bacterium | reverse complement strand
ATGAATGAATTTCTCATACAAAGGTAGGTGCTAAAGAACTTATTTTACATCTTCATATACAGGAAACCTCGGGTCGGCTTTCCCTACTGCTCTTGGAGCAAAAGTAGCAATGCCAGACAAACCAGTGGTCTGTGTAGCTGGTGATGGAGGATTTTTATTCAACTCTCAAGAATTGGCAACCGCAAGGCAGTTTAATATCAATGTTGTTACAGTAGTATTCAACGATAATGCCTACGGGAATGTTTTCAGGGATATGAAAGAGTTGTTTGACGGAAGAAGCTTAGGAGCAGAACTAGAAAATCCTAACTTTTTAAAATTAGCTGAAGCATATAATATCACTGGGATTCAGGCAAAATCTCCTGAAGATCTAGCCGAGGTTATTGATAAAAGCCTAGAAATGAATGAACCTGTATTAATTGAGGTTCCTTTTGGACCAATGCCATCCCCGTTTTTTGACTAAAGGGTCATGGTATTTATATAACAACCTTAAACTAAATTATCAGTTCCACCACTTGGTGGTGCATCTAACAATACAAGCTCAACTTCAGTTACCTCCCCGTAATCTTTAGGTAATCTGGCAATTTCATCAGGATCATTGCTCAATACCGTGGATGTAACATTAATTCCATCTACTATAACGTTCAAACCTCCCATCAATTCACCTCTATCAAAAACAATGTTCTGAAGTTCCTTCCCATGGTTTTGAATTAAATTTTCTAGCATACTTAAAACAGTACTGCCCGGGTCAGCTTTAATCACTTCTTCTCTTTGGCCGATTTTAGATCTTATTCTGCCAATATAAATTACATTTATATCCATACTTCATTTGCCTTTCATGCTAACCAATCAATTACAGATAAAAGATTAGCAGATTTTCTTGGGAGTGAACAGGCTTAACTCTATTGAACAATCCAAATGTTTAGTCAAATACAAACGCATAAATAATATGATTATAAAAAAATGGCATTCTATGAATTAATTCAAGATCAAGAAGGGGGAGGTGGTGGGAACAATAATTTTGCTTTCCTCAATATACCAAATAGTAAACCAGCAACTATAAAAGTGATAACACTAATAACTCCTGGTAAAAGCCATGGAACCCTTTCATTCAATTTACGTTCAAAAGCTGGGTTATTTAGTTGAGGTCCGATACTTAAGCTAGGCAAATTTGTCGTTTCTGAATACATCAAGAATTTATTTATATCGTAGACAGGCATTGTTGCTTTTTCATTACCATAATAAATAAAATATTGGTTATATTCTTGGACTTCAAATATTAATTTCCGTGCAAGCCCCCAAATATTTGATTTCATGATATTTAAAGGCATGCTATCTTGATTATGTATAATGATTCTAATGTAACGACTTTTAATTTCCGGGTAATCAATTTCAAATTTATTTCCCGAAAATTTTTCGGTATCATATCGATAAATACTGTATTCCCCTAGAAGTATCCATCTTTTTGAAGCCCATCTTTCATGGCTGTTACTATGCTCTACGCTAATTTGCCTGAAAAAATTGGCGTCTTCAATATTTAAAGAAATCTTAGATGTGGGGAAATTACTGTTACCCATGTCTAAAGTTACTATCGTAGTTTGGTTATCTTTATTTTCACTAATAGAGTGATTTGATAAAGGGAACAGTATCATTTCTGAAACAGTTTCATTTGAAAAAGAAACTTTTAACCTACTTACATCAACATAACCATTCAGGTCATCAAAGATTTTTACTCTCAAATATCTCCCACTATTGTCTGGATATGTAACCCTGATAAATTTAGTGTTACGATCAAATTGACTCACATGAAAACCAAGGATTGGCTGATTTGCTATCTCCCTCCACTCAAGAGCATCATCACTAGATTCAACAGTAATAGTTCTCTGGAAATTAGATGCTGTTAAATCATTTTTATCCCATTTACCACCTATATCTAACTGATTGTGAAGACTAATATCATTTCCTATTTCAACTACAAAAGTAGTGGGGCCTCCAATCAAATAACTTTTGTCTCTCGCTAAGATGTCCACTGATTTACTCTTTAGGTCTGTACCAGATATTTCCAATTTGTATGGAATCTCAATATTTTCCTTATCAATAATCCTAATGTCTGCAAGCCCATCGAACGAATCAGAGAACAAACTGGCAACAGGGTGGATTTCTACTAAAGAATAAGAAGTGATGTTTAAGGGTAGATTAATTACTCTGTAATAACGCCAATCACGTAATTCAAAGTCAGCTTTTACACCCATTACCAGAGTGGAAAAGGATAAAATAGTTATAAATATACTAAGATACCATTTCATATTATTTGGACAAAATAAATTCCCTTATAACACTTCTATATCGCTGATATAAATAACCACCGATAAGCAAAAGACCACCAAGCCCTATAAAGACAATAACTCTATAAACAGTTTCTAAAATAAAAACATCATAAATAAAAACTTTAACTATAGGTATAACTAAAAGTATTAATCCACCAATCCTTATTGGTTGAGATTTCATTACAATACCACCAACAAGGAGACTTACGGCATATATAGTCCATAAAGCTGTCACAGACAAATTTTTAATATTTTCAAGCCTTTGGTCGCTAATCCCAACTCGGCCTGTTTCATCCAAATCGTTCATTAGCCAATCAAAGTAAGCTAAAATCTCAGCAGTTAATAACAATAACGTAAGCAAATTAGCTAACACAAATAAGATTCTTTTTGCCGAAAACCTTAATTGTTCCCACTTCATGAGGGATTCGTCTTTCGTGTTTATAAACAATGCTGCTAGATAAATTAGTACTATACTGGTAAAAAATGCACCAAATCTTTCATTAATAATGGGTGTAAAGTCACTTAGATCAACAAATAAATCAAAAAATACTAATCGGATTGTCATTACCCCAAATGCCAGATACCCAAATACTCTTAATTTAGGTAATCCCACATAGAATGATATGAATATTAAAACTGCTCCTTCTGCCGCCCAAGCTATGGTTGTCCAAGCTATATCTCCAAGCTGAATTGGAATAGCAATGGTTAGGAACACCAATGCCACTGCTAAAGCAAAGAAGCTTAATACGGCGTTATTCTTACTTCTTTTTAATCCCAAATATGCTATGCCCCCATAAAACAAAGCCAATAGTAATGAAAGGCCACCCATCCAATTCCGAAATTCATCCCATAAAATGGAGGAACTTAAATAAAAATAAACGGCTGCATTCAAAACCATTAAAACTCTATCAAAATCTCTTGGAATACGACGCCAAACTAGGTGGAAAAGCGTGGTAGCGAATGCAAAAATCAAAAACATTATAGTAAGTCCACCATATGAAATTAATAGACTTACCTCACTACCAAACTCACTCCTCCACACCTCAAATCCAATAAATGAACATACAAAGGCGAGTAGTATAAACCACTGCCAATTTCTGAATGTCGAAAGAGCTAATACTCCTATATCCACAGCTATTAAATAAATCAGTAACTCAATATTTACATCACCATCAACAACAGAACTACCATGGCTATCAAACCCCATAAGGATAAAGGGAGCACTAAACGCCCCAATTATCCCGATTATTGCTAATGCCATAGATTGTCTACGGATTGCTAAAGCAGCAGATGTAGTACTTACAAGAAATAGAAGACTAGTAGCAAGATAAATATTTATCAAATGATATAGCGTAAACCCTGCAAAGAATGACAAATAAAGTATAGCAATTCCTCCACCTGTAATAACGTGTGAGTAAAAAGGATATTTCTTCCACCAGTAGTAGCCACCTCCCAAGAATAATCCACCAACAGCGATTCCTAAAATTACCCTCCCAGTTGGATCTATCCAATTATTATCAAACGCCAATTTAAGAAAGAATCCCACTCCAAAAATAAGTGCTGTAACACCTATCACTGCAAGCCAATTACCACCTAATATTGATTCCCAATCATTTCTTATTAACTTTTGCCACGGAGGTTTATTATTTTTATTAATTCGACTTTGACTATTCTTTACTTGACCTGTAAAACTATCGCTTTCTGTAGGAATAGCAGTAGCTGAGGAACCGCCCTGTGTATAAGATTGATGTTTTTTTTGATTAAGTTCAACAATAGATAAACGCTTGTTAATTTCAGATAAAGCTGTTTTAACTGATTCCAGATTTTCATTTAAAATCTTCAGGTCTATATAATTAGAATCAGTGGAGTCTTCGCTTTGCTGTTGAATAAGATTAATTAATGGCTCCCCACACTGTATACAAAAACGATTTGTTGTATCATTGAAGTTATTACATTGCGGGCAGTCCATAGGTCCTCCTTGAATTTATGAATAATAGGCTATCTTCCCTATTATCTTCTTAAAGCATATCCAAGCTCCGTTTGTTGTAACCAATTAGAATATTAACCTATAGCTCTCCACAATTATACATGTTTTACCCTTTATTGATCACACGATCTCTAACCTACCATTAGAATCTAATATTGAGATGATTACCGTTAAAATAATTACTGTTTGCTAGTTAAAGCTACTTCTAGAGGCTTGACTATTCGCAAGTGCATATCTAAGCTTCAATAAAAGACATTGTATTTTAATAAAATCCAGGGTACTTCGCCTAATATATTAATTTATAAGAGTGCAGGTAATAAACCTTAAGATTTAGGGTTAAGAGAATAATATTTTCAAACAATTGGAGAGATTGATAATTTAATGCCTAAGAATTTAGTAATTGTAGAATCACCAGCGAAGGCTAGGACTATGAGCAAATTCCTCGGCTCTAAATATTCCGTGAAGGCTTCTATGGGTCATGTAAGAGACCTGCCTCGAGGTAAATTAGGAGTAGAGGTTGAGGATAATTTTGATCCGCATTATGTAATAATGTCGGACAAAAAAAAGATAGTAGCAGAGTTAAAAAAGGCATCTCAAAATGCAACGGCTGTTTACTTAGCCACTGACCCTGATAGAGAAGGGGAGGCTATATCGTGGCATCTTGTCAATGCAGCTAAATTAAAGAACGAACAGATACGTAGAGTAACATTTCATGAAATTACAAAGGAAGCTATTCAAGATGCCTTTGACAATCCACGGGATATAGATATCCAACTAGTTAATGCACAGCAAGCCAGGCGTATCCTTGATCGACTCGTGGGCTATCGTCTAAGCCCACTCCTTGGTAGTAAAGTAAGAAGAGGTCTATCAGCAGGAAGAGTCCAATCAGTAGCATTACGTATAATAATTGACCGGGAAAACGAAATCCAAAACTTTGTTACAAATGAATACTGGACAATATCTGCAAATTTTTTGAAGGATACAGAGTCTATTGCCTCAGCTATACCATTTAAGGCAACACTTCACTCTATAAAAGGACAAACGGGAACCCTTAAAATTAATAATAAAAAAGAAGCTGACTTAATCAAGAAAGATTTGACTTCCGCTAAATACCAAGTAGCAAAAGTTGTAACCAAGGAATCTCATACTAAGCCAGCACCACCATTTATAACAAGTACTCTTCAACAAGATGCATCAAGAAAATTAAGATTTAGCTCACAGAGAACCATGCGAATTGCTCAACAGCTTTATGAAGGATTATCTGTTGGTGGTGAAGGAGAAGTTGGGCTCATAACTTATATGAGGACAGATTCTACAAATATGGCGGACAGCGCTTTAAAAGAAGCCCACTCTTACATAATATCTGAATTTGGTAAACAATATGCTCCTAAATCGCCCAGAATTTATACAAAAAAAGTTAAAGGTGCACAAGATTCGCACGAAGCAATCATGCCCACATCGATTAACATAGATCCGGATTCCATTCAAACATATTTGAATCCGGAGCATTATAAGTTATACGAGCTTATATGGAAAAGAACTCTTGCTAGTCAAATGGCAGACGCCATTTCGGACGTTACAACGATTGAAATTGACGCAACTCAGGATAATTCTAAGAATATCTATATCTTTTCGACTAGGGGCACAGTACTTAAATTCCCAGGATTCCGAATCTTATATATTGAAGGAAAAGATGAAAGTCAAGACAAGGACGGCGAATCTATAAAATTACCGAATTTGATAAAAGGGTCAAATTTGACTTGCCTAGATGTGATTGCAGATCAACGATTTACCCAGCCACCTAGCAGATATACCGAAGCAGGGCTTATAAAAATCCTAGAAGAACAAGGGATTGGCAGACCAAGCACATATGCTTCAATAATTTCAACAATTCAAGATAGAAACTACGTAGAGAAAACAAAAAGCCGTTTTATACCAACAAAATTAGGAACAGTTGTATGCAATTTACTAATTACGCACTTTCCAGATGTAATGAGTATTGATTTTACAGCCGGGATGGAAAAAGATCTAGATAGAATAGCCCAAGGTGGAGAACAATGGGTATCAATGTTAAGAAAATTTTACGAACCTTTTGATAAAGCTGTTGATATAGCAAAAGAACAAGCTGAACGAATTCCCTATTCTACTTTTGATGAAGAAACAGATGAAATATGTGAAAAATGCGAAAGTAAGATGGTTATAAAAACCGGGAGGTTTGGGAGGTTTTTAGCTTGCTCTGCCTTTCCCGAATGCCGAAACGCTAAACCTATAAAGACTGGGGTAGAATGTCCTGAATGCGGAGGCGATATTATAGAACGAAAGGGGGGTAAAAGGAGTAAAGTTTTCTACGGCTGCTCAAATTATCCATCATGTAATTTCATTTTAAATCAGAAACCTTTAACAACTCCTTGCCCTGATTGCGGAGGTCTTTTAAGTGCTTATACTGGAGGAAGATCCAAATGTACCAAATGTGAATTCCTGGGACGTCTTCCCGAACCAGAATCATTAGAGGTAGCTATATAGGAAATGGATCAACAAGAATGGCAGAAACTGCTAAAGGAATTTGAATTATTCCTAAAAGTAGGTAAAGGTTTAGCAAGGTTAACAATCCGCAATTACATAACGGATTTAGAACCATTCTCTGAATATCTTAAAGAAACCCAAACTTCTAATCTTAATCAGGTTACACACCATTTTCTCAGAAATTATCTTGCATGGTTGATTAAACTTGGATACGTTCGTAGTAGTATTGTTAGAAAATTGAGTACTCTACGGACATTCTTCAAATGGATGACAAATAACAATATAGTATCCAACGATCCCACATTACTTGTTTCAACCCCTAAATTAGAGAAACGACTACCTACTCTCCTTTCAGTGGTAGAAGTTGAATTTTTATTAGATGCTCCAGATACCTCAACACCAATAGGAATAAGAGACAAATCAATTCTTGAATTGATATATGGTGCCGGACTTAGGGTGAGCGAAATAGTAGGCTTAAATTTGGAAGATGTAAATATAGATCTCCAAGAACTTAGGGTCCTTGGTAAAGGTTCAAAGCGACGAGTGGTACTTTTTGGAATAGATGCAAAAAATATTCTAGAAGCATACCTTAGGCAGGTTAGAACTATTTGGATGAATAGATATAGTTATAATGCCGTTTTCTTGAATAACAGAGGCCGAAGGCTGAGCCAACGT
Source organism: uncultured Dehalococcoidia bacterium (assembly GCA_964437045.1). Classification (GTDB taxonomy): domain Bacteria; phylum Chloroflexota; class Dehalococcoidia; order Lucifugimonadales; family CAYTFF01; genus CAYTFF01. The sequence goes on along the minus strand of CAYTFF010000001.1, from coordinate 17,245 downwards.
AGTGTTCAATTAAAAGTAAATAATTATTCAAAGAAAGCAGGATTAATGTCTGGAGTACACCCACACACACTTAGACATTCCTTCGCAACCCATTTACTGGACGGAGGAGCTGATTTAAGAGTAGTGCAAGAATTATTAGGACATTCATCCCCAGCCACCACGCAAATTTACACTCATGTCACACAAGCTCAAGCGAGACACGTTTATATGTCTGCTCACCCAAAGGCTAAAGCAAAAACACAATCTGACAAGGAATGGGAGATTTATCGTGAAGATATTGATTATAAATGGGCCAAACCTAAATAAACTTGGCAAGCGATCTCCAGCAATATACGGACCTAAGTCATTGAATGAAATTCAATCAGACTTGAACAATCTTTCTAAAACACTTGGTGCTGAACTAGAATTTTATCAATCTAATACTGAAGGTTCAATTGTAGATTTTATCCAATCAAACTCTTCTAAAGCTGATGGGATAATAATAAATCCGGGTGCTTTAACCCACTATGGTTTATCACTAGCAGACGCTTTAATGGATCTACAAATACCAATTGTAGAAGTTCACATTTCAAATATATACAAGAGGGAAGAATGGCGAAAGAAATCCGTAGTAGCACCAACTTCTATTGGGCAAATTAGTGGTTTGGGTGCGATGGGTTACTCATATGCGCTACAATTCCTCTACGAACACATAAAAAGCGGAGGTATTTCTTGAAAACCCGTCTACAAAAACTACGAGTCAAATTAAGTGAACTAGGATTAGATGCCTTCCTAATATCATCCCCTGAGAGTAGGCGATATATATCTGGATTTACTGGATCAGCAGGATATCTTTTAATTTCTCAACAACAATCTATATTATGTACCGATTTCCGGTATATTGAGCAAGCCAGTGAACAATCTCCGTCTTTTAAGATTGAAAGGATAAGAGGTAATTTAGATTGGTTATTGAAACTCTGTAATAATATGGATGCAAAGATAGTAGGGTTTGAAGGATCTGATTTGACTGTATCTACCTACCAAGCTTTTGTGGAATCAATCGATAATTCAAAAATTAAATTGAAATCTACTTCCGGCATTATTGAAAAACTAAGAGGGATAAAAGATGAATACGAACTTGGTTTATTGACGAAGGCAGTACAAATTACTGACCAAGCAATTGATGAAATAATACCTACTATTGAAGTTGGACAGACAGAATCAGAAATTGCCTGGAAATTAGAGCAGTCTATGAGGGAGAAAGGGGCAGAAGGTCTATCTTTTGACATCATAGTTGGGGCTGGCCCAAATAGTGCATTACCACACCATAGGGCAGACAATACCTCAATAGAAGATGGACAACCAATAGTAATCGACATGGGTTGCAAATTTGAAGGCTATTGCAGTGACCTTACACGTACAATTTTCGTTGGGGAGCCAGATGAAAAATTTAGGAACATTTATAATTTAGTATTGGGCGCGCAATTGACAGCACAAACAACACTTCAAGCAGGAATGACTGCAGGAAATGTGGATAATTTAGCAAGAAACATGATAACAGAGGCTGGATATGGAGAAAGTTTTGGTCATGGACTTGGACATGGAGTAGGCCTAGCAATACATGAATACCCGGGAATAGGTCCAAATTCAGATTCGTTGATGGAAAATGGGATGGTCTTCACAATTGAACCTGGGATATATATTCCTGGTTGGGGCGGTGTGCGAATTGAAGATGTAGTAGTATTAGAAAACGGATTTGCTCGTGTCTTAAGCAAAGCTAAAAAGATAAAATAGAAAATCATATAATTATATATGGGAGTAAATACATGACATTAGGCTACGGAGATTTAAAAAAAGGTATCACCATTGAACTTGATGGTACCCCTTACTTAGTAGTTGATTATGAACAACGTAAAATGCAAAAACGAGCACCCGTCCTCAGAGTAAGGCTTAAGGATATAAAAACTGGACGAGTAATAGAAAAAGCGTTTCAAGGTTTTGATGTCAAACTTGTTCCCGCTAATGTAGAACGGCGAAATGCCCAATATATTTATGATGAAGGTGAACTCTTTTATTTTATGGATAATGAAAGCTATGAACAGTTTGCTTTAACCAGAGAACAGCTTACTGACACATTAAAATTTATTAAACCAGAATTAAATGTTGATGTTTTGTTCTTTGAAGGTACAGCAGTTACCGTTGACTTACCAAATAATGTTAATTTAAAAGTAACAGAAGCACCTCCAGCAGTTAAAGGCGACACAGCTCAGGGAGGAACTAAACCAATTACCCTTGAAACTGGATTAACGATACAGGTACCTCTATTCATTAATCAAGGGGAAATAATACGAGTAGATACTCGTACGGGAGAATATTTATCCAGGGCATGAAGATGGCCATTTATTCAGTGTCCCAAATAACCAGGTATCTTAAAGAGACTCTCCAAATGGATTCTTTCTTGGGTGATCTTTGGATTAGCGGGGAAATATCCAATTTATCTATTTCCACCTCAAAACATGCATATTTTACTCTTAAAGATAATTCTGGAAGTATACGGTGTGTTATGTTTAGGCCAGCCTTGGGTATTGACCAACTACAAAAAGGATCTGCCATTCTGGCCCATGGCCGGGTATCCATCTATGAAACTAGAGGTGACCTACAATTATACGTGGATATTGTTCAACCTGAAGGGGTTGGGGAACTTCATTTAAAATTAGAACAATTAAAACTTAAATTAAAGAACGAAGGTCTTTTTGAACCTAGTCGGAAACGAACAATACCCAAATATCCCAAGAAAATTGGGGTAGTTACCTCTCCAACCGGAGCTGTCTTTCACGATATTCAAAATATAGTTCGAAGAAGATACCCATTAACAGAGTTGGTACTTGCTCCTACTTTAGTTCAAGGAGATGAAGCTCCAATTCAAATAGTTAATGCTCTTCAAGCTATTAACGATGATGGTCAATGTGAAGTTATAATTATAGCCAGAGGAGGAGGTGCACTGGAAGAACTAATGGCCTTCAATAATGAAAATGTAGCTTATGCAATTTTTAGAAGTACCATTCCAATAATTAGTGCAATTGGACACCAAACTGATATTACAATTGCAGATTTAGTAGCTGATGTTAGGGCTCCTACCCCATCAGCCGCTGCAGAACTTGCAGTACCTAATAAAACTCAATTAGTACTAAATATTTCTGACTTCGCTGAAACATCATTTTCAGCGTTATCAAGGAAAATTTCTCAAAACTACTCAGATTTAAATATGATTAATAACCAATTAATTAATAATTTGCCTGAAATAGAAGACTTACGGATTCAAATAGATGAACTTCTTCAAACAGCTATTATTAAATCCTATTCAGATATCGATACCCGTAAGGAAAGGTTAAAAGCAATCACTAATCAATTGTCTGCTCTTAATCCATCCTCCGTTCTTTCAAGAGGGTATGCTATCGTACAAAATAAGCTTTCCAAAGCAATAATTACTGCTAAAAAAGATGCTACTCCCCATACAAATATTACTGTTACTGTAAATGATGGTAATTTCGATGCAAAAGTGGTGTCTAATATTTGAATTAATTAAAAAGGATGCCAAATATATTATTGGATCAGGAATATGGAAGAAAATAATAAAAATCTAACCCAAAATAAGTCTTTTGAAGAGGCATTTAAACTCCTAGAAGAAACAGTGCATAAATTAGAATCTGGAGGATTAACCTTGGAGGAGTCAACAAGTTTATTTGAGGAAAGCATGGAAATGTCAAAATTGTGTAACGAATTATTGAGTGCTACGGAGATCAAAGTAACAAAATTAAAACAAGATTTTGAAGAACAAATGCGGTTAATAGGGGACGAAGAAGATCTTAGTGAGTGACAATGATTAATGCTGATTTTCACATACACACTATGTTTTCTCCTGATAGTTCAATGTCTCCAGAAACTCTTATTTCGAAATGCATTAAAACTGGCTTAAACTGTATTGCTGTAACAGACCATAATACCATCCAAGGGGCCTTAAAAGTAGCTAGTATTGCACCTTTCAAGGTAATTATTGGCAGCGAAATAAAATCATCCCAAGGGGAAATTATAGGGCTGTTTCTTAAAGAAGACATACCTCCTAACAAAACAGCGCTTGAAACTGTTAAGCTTATTAAAGAACAAAACGGCCTCGTTTCTGTACCTCATCCTTTCGATAGATATAGGCATAATGTCATTACTAAAAATGGATTGGACTCAATAATCCCATATATCGACATGCTAGAGGTATTCAACGCAAGAAATATAAGGGATATCGACAATCAAAAGGCAATGGATTTTGCTATAGAAAACAATCTTCTTATTTGTGGGGTAACAGACTCGCATTCGGTCATTGAAGTAGGTGGCACTTATACAATCATGCCTAATTTTATAGACGATATTCAAGAGTTTAAGCAGGCTCTTTCAAAAGGAACAATCATTAGAAAGAAAAGCCACCCTTTTGTACACGGAATTTCTACTTACAATAAGATCAAAAAAAAGATTTTTAATACCTTTAGGTCTATATAGAGTAATACATGCTAAGAATTGGATGGTTTTCAACAGGACGTGGCGAAGGTTCCTTTGGACTTCTAAAAGAAGTACAACAAAGTATAGAAAATGGGGAACTAAATGCGTCTATAGAATTCGTCTTTATTAACCGTGAATTCGGAGAGCAACCAGGAAGCGACAAGTTTATACAGCTAGTAAAGGATTATCAAATACCAATAGTAATGCGTTCTTCAACTAGATTTACCCACCAGGTAAAAGGCTCATTCAACAAAAACCGTGCTACTTACGACCATTTAGTTTTAGATTTATTAAAAAATTTTTCAGTGGATTTATGT
>CAYTFF010000001.1:12144-12391 GCA_964437045.1 uncultured Dehalococcoidia bacterium | reverse complement strand
AACAAATTCAAGTTTATCAATGTCCATCCGGCGCTACCAGGAGGTCCAAAAGGAAAGTGGCAAGACATTATTTGGGAGCTTATCGACATGAAAGCAAAGGAAACTGGGATAATGGTGCATTTAGTCACAAAAACAGTCGATGAAGGTACTCCCATTTCATATTGTAGTTTTCCCATCGTTGGAAATAAGTATGATTTACTTTGGTCAGAAATAGAAGAGAAAACCACAGACTATATCAAGCAAACAG
>CAYTFF010000001.1:11596-12134 GCA_964437045.1 uncultured Dehalococcoidia bacterium | reverse complement strand
AGACGTGTTATTATGAGTAAGACCTCTAATTCTAGATACTCTATTTGGAATTGTATCTGGAACAATAAGTTTAGATGATCAAGTAATTAGCTTATCAGGTTTATCAACTCCTAAATTAATGAATCACTTAATCGAGGATCGACTTTATAAAAAAAGAAACTAAGCGGACTTTTCTTCTGCTATTGGAAGTTCAACTATATCACCTGATTCGGTCAATAATATAGGGTCTTTTAAGCCTTTTACAACATCAGCATCAATAATACATTTTACTACATGTTTTAAAGTGGGTAGTTCGTACATGACGCCAAGAAGTACATTTTCTATTATAGAACGTAAAACTCTCGCTCCACTCTTCTTCTTTAGGGATTCATCCGCTGCCACTTCCAAAGCACCTTCAGTAAATTCCAACTCTACATTGTCCCATTCAAATAAAGCCTTATACTGCTTTATTACAGCGTTCTTCGGTTCAGTTAATACACTAAGTAAAGCATTTTTATCAAGTGGAACAAAATACGCCGACAGTACCAGCTAAAAACCA
>CAYTFF010000001.1:10278-11586 GCA_964437045.1 uncultured Dehalococcoidia bacterium | reverse complement strand
AATTCTGGGATAAATCCATACTCAAGTAGGTCATCAGCATTAACTAAATGGTAAACACTTTCAGATTGTTTGGTTGAATCCTTTTTGGTGGTTTGTGGTTTAAAACCAATATTGATATCATCCTTAGAAGCTCTCTGGGTAACAATCTCTTCCAACCCATCAAATGTACCTCCGCAAATAAACAGTATGTTATCTGTTTTAATTTGCATGAATTCCTGATGTGGGTGTTTTCTTCCTCCTTGGGGCGGCACATTTGCAACACACCCTTCAATAATCTTCAATAAGGCTTGCTGTACACCCTCTCCAGATACATCTCGTGTTATCGAAGGATTATAACTTTTTCTAGATATCTTATCTATTTCATCTATGTAAATGATTCCATGTTCTGCTTTACTTATATCCCCATCAGCAGCCTGAATTAACCTTAGTAAGATATTTTCTACATCTTCCCCCACATAACCAGCTTCAGTCAGTGATGTTGCGTCAGCAATTGAAAACGGTACATTTAATATTCTTGCAAGGGTTTGCGCCAGTAACGTTTTACCACAACCGGTAGGTCCAATAAGTAAAATGTTACTCTTTGCTAACTCTATATTATCCTTATCATGGGAAGACAAAATACGTTTATAATGATTATATACAGCTACACTCAAGATCTTTTTGGCTCTATTCTGGGACATTACGTATTCATCTAATTTGTTCGAAATTTCTTTAGGTGTAAGGGATTTAGGTGATATATTTTCGGATGTTTGATTACCTTGATCAGATTCTTCTTTAATTATTTTCTGACAGAGATATACACATTCATCGCAAATAAAAATCCTACCAGGCCCCGCTATCAAACGTCGAACCTGGCTTTGAACTTTACTACAAAAAGAACACTGGTATTCTCTTTTATTAGAATTACGATTATTTACTGGCATTTTACTCAATAGCTACTAAATTTAAGGCTGACAATTCTTTTATTTATCATCACCTGGTTTAGAAAGAATTTCATCAATAAGCCCATATTCTAGAGCTTGCTCAGCACTCAAATAATAATCACGGTCTATATCTCTAGCAATTTTTTCATATGGTTGTCCTGTATTTTGTGAAAGAATTTCACGTAGTTTATCTTGCAATCTTAATATTTCCCTGGCAGCTATCTCTATATCAGCTGCGTGCCCTTGGGCCCCTCCTAAAGGCTGATGCATATGAATAGTCGAGTTAGGTAGGGTATAACGTTTACCTTTAGCCCCAGAGCTAAGCAAACCTGTGGCCATACTTGCCACCATTCCTACACATATTGTGGAAATTTCTGGCCTAACT
>CAYTFF010000001.1:6799-10268 GCA_964437045.1 uncultured Dehalococcoidia bacterium | reverse complement strand
ACAAGCTGCATTGTGTCATATATCGCCAAACCCGAACTAATGACTCCCCCAGGGGAGTTAATATAAAGACTAATATCTTTATCTGGATCTTCACGTTCCAAGTACAATAACTGAGCTATAACCAAGCTAGCTACTTGATCATTAATAGAAGTACCTAAAAAGACTATCCGTTCCTTCAAAAGAAGGGAGTAAATATCAAATGCCCTTTCAACTCCTCTAGCTCCTGTCTCAATAACCATAGGTATTATATTTTCAGGTCTCATTTTTACATTCCCTAAGGGGTTCCCAACTTCAATTTTTTTTGGCTGTTTTCCTACTACTCTTTTTACGTTTTGGCAATTTATCTTCTGTTTCACCTTTAGTTACAGCAACAAGTGCGTCTATAACTTTTTCCGTTATAATTGATCTCCTTAAAGAATCCCTACCTCTTTCCGAATTAAATAATTGGCGGAGTTGCTTAGAATTCTGACTGTCTCCGGTTGACATGGCATCTACTCTTGAGTTCACCTCGTCTTCTTCAACTTTTATATCCTGAATCTCAGCTAATTTAGTAAGTGTCCAAGAGCGACGTAATCGCTTTACTGCGTCTTCTTTAAGTTCTTCTTTAATCTCATCTGTTGTTTTACCTAAACTACTCAGATACTGATCCATATCAATTTGCTGTCTTTTCAAGGTATCTTCATTATCACGCATCATTGCATCTACTTCACGTTCTATAAGGATTGGCGGAAGTTCAAATTCAGTATGATCAACTAATGCATCTATTGCAGCTTCCCGATATTCCTTCTCTGAATGTAAATTGGCATACTCCTTCAAATTCTCACGCAATTTTACTCGCAAAGCTTCAAGATCATCAAACCCTTCTCCAACCCCTTTAGCAAATTCATCATCTAGAGTACTTAATTTCCTCTCTTTAATCTCACTTACTGTAACTGCAAAATCACTCTTTTTACCAGCAAATTTAGTTACGGTATAGTCTTCAGGGATATCTAATGAAAAATTCTGTTGAAGCCCTTTTGACAACCCTACTATCTTCTCTGCAAACCCAGGGAAAGGTCGTTCATTTCCTGGCTCAGCAATGTATACCACATCTTTTTCATTAATCACAATTTCATTATCAACACTACCTTCAACATCTATTGTGATCATATCTTCTATTTTGACTGGTCTATCCACAGGTTCCCATGGAGCCATTTCTTTTTGAATTTGTTTTAGACTATCATCTACTTGCTCGTCAGTTATTTCAGGATTATTGAATGGAACCCTAAGTTTTGTATATTCCACCAAGTCTATATTTGGAACTAGTGGCACTATAATTTTAAGAGTGATTGTCGGTTCTAATTCCTCTATTTCCACATCAGGTGGGCCAGATATTTCTAATTTTTCTTGGTCTATAGCGATTCTAGCAGTATCTGAAGCCATATGGTCTAACGACTCGTTTAAGAGAGCTTCCCTACCAACGAATCTTTCAACTATATTTCTTGGTGCTTTGCCTTTACGAAAGCCAGGTATCTTAATCCTACCTACCACTCGTTTGTATGCCCAGTTCATGTACTTCTCTACATCCTCAGGCTCTAGCGCGACTTGAAGCACGGTTTGATTTTGTTTTTTCTCAGCTTGATTAATTTTCACAAAAAAAAAGCTCCTTAAAGGACTTTTAACTAGGTAGAATTATATCATTTGTATCATTATTACGAAAGTAGTTACAGAGAATCAAATAGATACTATTTTAATCATCTATAACCTTTAAATGAAGTTCATTTAGTTGAGCACTATCTACAGTTGACGGGGATTCAAACAAAGGATCAATTGAACTCTGAGTCTTAGGGAAAGCAATTACTTCTCTTATACTTTCCTCTCCAGCCAACACCATAGCTAATCTGTCTATCCCTGGGGCTATACCCCCATGTGGGGGAGCTCCAAATTCAAAGGCCTCTAAAAGATGTCCGAATCTTTCATTAACCTGCTCTTTAGAATATCCTAAGATAGCAAAAATTCGTTCCTGCAATTCACGTTTGTGAACTCTTATACTACCACTAGCTAACTCGATCCCATTAACTACCAGATCGTAACAATGTGCCTTAACTTTGCCAGGATCAGATTCTAAAAATTGCATATCATTTTCTTTCGGCATGGTAAATGGGTGATGTCCAGGGTCCCACCTATTTTCATCTTGATTCCACTCAACAATTGGGAAATCTATAACAAATGCGAATGCTAACTGATTAGCTGCTGTCAATCCTAATCGATTTCCAATTTCATTCCGTAATTGACTTAATACTGTATTAACCATTTTTGGCTGTCCAGCAGCAATCAGTAATAGATCTCCTGGAGTAGCACCAATTTTAGTAGCTATTTCCTTAATTTTTGCCAACGAAACATGTTTCGTTAGAACAGATCTGATTTGCTCGCTCTGAATAGTTTTTATATCACTGGCATTACTATCCAAAGCGATAGTTACCAATCCCTGGGCTCCTCGGGCTTTTGCGAAGTCTATCAAACCCTGTAATTCATTACGTGAATAGTTCGCACATCCTGTTGCTGAAAATCCTCTAACTACACCACCTTCCTCAACAATATTTTCAAAGATGCTAAACCCAGAGTCGCTAACAATACTGGAAAGAGTGGCCAATTTTAGTCCAAATCGTAAATCTGGTTTATCTGTACCATAGAGGTCCATTGCTTCTTCATAAGTAATACGAGGAAATGGAGTAGACAATATCTTCTTATCTGGCGTTATATTATTTACTATAGCTAAATAAAGTTTCTCAGTTAATTCAAGTATATCTTCTTCCTCTACAAAACTCATCTCCAAATCAAGTTGTGTATGCTCCAATTGTCTATCAGCCCTCAAATCTTCATCTCTGAAACATCTAGCAATCTGAAAATACTTTTCGAACCCACCAATCATTAAGAGTTGTTTCAACTGTTGAGGAGATTGAGGTAAGGCGTAAAACTGTCCTTTATAAAGCCTACTGGGTACTAGAAAATCTCTGGCACCTTCAGGAGTACTTTTTATCAAAATAGGGGTTTCTATCTCAAGAAAATCCTCTTGATCCAAAAAATCTCTTATGAATTTTACTAGCCTATACCTGAGAATTATATTATTTCTCATCCTAGGTTTTCTAAGATCTAAGTAACGATACTTAAGCCTAAGTAGTTCATCAACATCAGCTTCCTCATTTATATAAAATGGTGGAGTGTTTGATGGGTTAAGTACAATAGCATTTATCGCAGACACTTCTATTTCGCCAGTTGCTATATTAGAATTTTCTGTACCACTAGGTCTGATAGAAACACTACCTGTAACTTGTATCACCCACTCACTACGAAAATTTTCAGCGGTTTTGTGAATGTTTGGAGCTATATCGGGATTAAAGACAACTTGTACTATGCCACTTCTATCACGTAAATCAATAAATATTAGACCTCCATGATCTCTACGGCGATGTACCCAACCTGCAAGCTT
>CAYTFF010000001.1:0-6789 GCA_964437045.1 uncultured Dehalococcoidia bacterium | reverse complement strand
TTTCACAATAATGTGGACTGTCTCCAAAAGGTGTAGCAAAACTTTCTCCAGCACATAGCAGAAGTTTCAGTATATTGATCAATTATAGATAAAGAGTATCATAAAGATATACGCCATATTATCAGAATAAAAGGGGTGAAGACACGTTACAATGCCTTCACCCATAATAAATCAAAGAATGAAACTACCTATTTATCCTTGATGTTACGTTTCTTTATAGAGTTGACAATTTCCCACGCTCCAGGTAAAACCATACCTGCTAACATAAGTTTAATTAAATCTCCAACAATGAATGGATAGAGACCTCCATTCAACGTCTTTTGTAGTGTATTATCACCTGGTATGAATTCGGACAAAGTAAACCCTAAAGATGACTCAAGTGCATTTGAACCAATAACGTATCCTAACCATGCTAATCCAAAAACATATACCAACACATTACCACCTAACATAGCAATGTTAACCTTCCATCCTCTGTCCCAGCTCCTTTCTGCAAGCATACCAACAAAATAAGCAGCAAAAATGAAACCTACAATATATCCTCCACTAGTTATACTCCAAATTAAACCTGAAGTACCCACCCATGGGAAAATAAAGTGAACTAACTGACCTTCTAAGGCAGACCCTCCTGGTGCAAAAACTGGTATACCTATAAGCCCCCAGATCATGTAAAGGCCAATACTAGCTCCACCTCGCTTACTACCTAAGGCCGCACCTGTTAAAAGAACTGCAAAGGTCTGCCCTGTTATCGGAACAGTAGTAAATGGTAGCTTAATGGCTATCTGCGCAAACAGAGCCGTTAAAAATGAAAAACCTATGATTAAAATAGCGTCCCGTACCAGTGGTCTACTCAATAAGCCATTGGATGGAATCGCTACATCAGCTAAAGTTTGAGTACGGACTTGCAAATCATACCTCCACTATCTATATAAATTTTGACTATCTGATCAACTTTTAGACTATTTATCCCACAGCAATACCGAAATTTCTTTTCTTTACAGCAAGCTGGACAAATGTTTCAGTCCTGTGTACACCTGGAATAATTCCGATTTTACTTCGTAAAAACTTACCTAACTGATCAGCAGAAGCAGTAGTAACAGCAGCAAAAATGTCATAGGAGCCTGTAGTGTAAACGACCCAATGTACTGGAGTTAATTTAGCTATACTATCAGCCACTTGTTCAACCTTGTCAGGATCTACTCTAATACCCACGAAAGCCTCTGATCCAAACCCAACCTTCGATGGATCTGGGATAGCGACAATGCTAATCACCTTATCATCTACAAGACGTTTCAAACGCCTACGAATAGTACCTTCACTAACACCGACATCACGAGCGATTTTAGCATTAGAAGCCCTTCCATCAGCCTGTAACATAGACACTATCCTGGTGTCCAAATCATCCATTTGTATCTCCTACTAATTTTCCTTACACGACCCATCGAAATATATCAGCGTCTACGAATTCTGTCAAGATTATTCCTATAATAGGTCACCTCATTCATGAATTTAAATATTTGGTTGATTCACGCCATAGGGTGTATTAAAGTCGTCACTAATAATCAAACAAACATTTAACCATTGCAGTGAATTATCTGAACCCCCATTAAAACCTTACATATATGTCATATATATCAAGATTTTTATACTTTACCATTAAACTACTGAATCAACATAATTTATACCAGTCAATAGTATTGACATATGGAGTCTAAGATTGATACTATGCAGCTTAGTTAAACTGTAGTCAGATGTCCTATTGGAATATGGTTGGTCGTTTGGCTGTATCGTAGCTATTTAGTTTAGTTCTGTAAGTTTATAAGGAAGAGGTAAAGCTATGAATAGTACTAATTTTAAATGGAATATACTGGCAGTACTGGCCATAACCTTGGCCTTATTTGTTGTATTTGGGCAAAGCACATCGATTACTAACGTAATAAAAGCCGCAGATCAGACCGGTACGATGCCTAGCCCTCCCACAACTGCTGGGAAGTTAGCCTGGTGTAAGGTTTCACCAGGAACGGCAAGTCTAAGTGACTTGGGGACTCAGGTTCTCACATACACTGCTTACGACAAGGATAACACCGTAGTGAGCGGAGTTGTTGTTAGTTGGTCTATGAGTGGTATAGCTGGAGTTTTGAGTACAAGTAGCTCTACAACTAATTCTAGTGGGCAAGCAACAACTACATTTACTGGTACAAAACCAGGTGGAGCTGTTACAGTAACTGGGAAAGGTGAAGATACTAGCACGAATCAAACATGTTCACCGACAGGATCTGTTATGACAGTTACAATTGCGGCTGCGACTGCAACACCATCTGCATTGGCTGCCGCTGCTACTCCAACCCCAGAAGCAGTACCTGCAACATCTCCAGCAGTACCAGCTGGTGGAGCTCAATCATGGGCAACACCCCAAGAAGGGATTACTATTGAGACTCCAGATAAAACAGCTTCTATTACCATACCTGTTGGAGCTTTAGCCAAAGGTACGTTTATTTCAATAACACCCAAGGATATAACAACCCCATCTGGCTTGGAGTCAGCTCGCGGGACTGCTATATCCTATAGCGACAGTGCAGGCACTGCATTAACAACAGTTGAGCTAAGTAAACCAGCAACTTTAACTCTTACATTGACTCAGGCAGATATTGATAGAGTTTTGCAAGGTGCTATGGTTGTTGTTTTGAGATATGATTCGGCAAATGAGGCTTGGATAGAATTGAGTTCTACCGTCAATCTAGCTGGAAAGACTGCCTCAGCCCTAGTTACAAAACTTAGTGATTTTGCTGTAGGGATAAAGCTTCAAGCTGGAACAGCAACTGCAACCCCAGTAGCGACTTCAATACCTACAGCTACGGCTACACCAGCACCAACAGCTACACCAATACCAACAGCTACGGCAGTACCACCAACAGCTACGGCAGTACCACCAGATACTGGCGATTTCACACCTAGCTCAGGCTTATTGATTATGCTAGTTTTGGTTGGATTAATGCTAGTAGTAGGAAGTGGTTACTACCTGAGATATAGTAAGTCTTAACCTAATAAACCTAAGATAATAAAGCAAAAGGCTCTCACATTAGTGAGAGCCTTTTGCTTTTGGTTAACATGATACGGAAAATAATAATTTTCACTCCCAACCGGTGATAACCAAGACCCTATTCGTTTGAGAGAGTTTTACGAAGAAACCTGTATATTCTTGAAAGACTACGGAATCATGTGTACATCAGGTACAAAACACTAATAGCTTTGCAAATAGGGAGTCAGTAAGCATTGAAATCTACATATTAAAGTATCTTAAAGTAGAAATTAAATTTCTCCAGGATATTATCAATTATTCTGACAAATAATATCTACAAGGGCCGGTCTTTTCTCTTCTTTAACTATCTGAATTGCTCTTTCTAGTGCAGGACCAATATCAGTAGGTGATTCAATGGGTCCTTCTCCATAAACGCCCATTGACATTGCAAGCTGAGCAAAGTTTACTTCAGGGTCTCGCAGATGAATCCCTATTCCTCTGCGTTCAGGATCTCTATTGCGAGCTATAGCAGTATTATATTGGTGAGCTTCATCGTTATAGTAACTACGATTATTGTAAGTAACACTTAGAAGAGGTATCTGATGATGGGCTGCTGTCCACAATGCACTATCGGTATAAAGCATATCCCCATCACTTTGAAAGTTAACACATAATGTACCTTTATCTTTTAGTGCTTATGCCGCACCAATTGAAGCACCAATTCCATATCCTAGTCCTCCACCAGCACTTTCACCTAGATGTTGACTAGGATTTGTGAAATCCCAAATCTGCCTTGGCCAACTCCTTAAACTCCCGTTTACCAATGCCCAATCTTCGTCTTTAATTTTGCCCCATAATTCATTTGCTAGATAAGAAAGTGCTATTGGCTTTTCTTTGCCTTGACTAGTTGCTGTTGCCAACCATTGTGCCCGCATAGAATTATGTTTATCTTTTGCCCATGCAAGCCGTTTTAATATTTTTTCTTTAGTCAATCGTTGTTCTTTATCTAACATAAGCCTAGAAGCATTAATAAGTTGTGGTAGCGCAGCAGTTGTATCAGCAGGCAGAAAAAGATCCATAGGATGAGAGCGATGTAAATCTGGTATCAAACTTGTAAACCGTTGATCCCATAAAGAAATGTGAGCTATCTTTACACTGCTCTTTACAATTGGTGTATACCGACCTGTTTGCATATCCTGTACATGAGTATTCTCATATAAATCTCGAACATCAAGTCCAAGAATAAAGTCTGCTTGACTTATCAATTGCTGGTTAGATCCTGTAAGATCCAAAGGGTGATTTGATGGGAAATTATGCCTACCTCCGATATCAATAACCGGCACGGATAAAAGTTCAGCCAATTCAATTAAAAAATTATACCCCTCTATTGTCCTACCAACATAATCTGCTATAATCACCGGATTTTCAGCTTCAATCAGCCATTGTGCAATTTGATCAATTGACCCTTGATCAGCTGCTTGAGGGGATGGGTGTGGATACTGAGTAAGATCTGGTATAGTTACGGATGTTTCAATTTTAGGAGCCTGAATATCAGCATCATAGCAGATATATACAGGACCTTGTGGTTCAGTTGTTGCTATTCTATAACCTCGAATAAAAGACTCAGGGATACTCCCAATAGAAAATGGCTGGTCATCCCATTTAACAATATCCCTAACAATATTTCCTTGAAGTAAAGCAGAGTGATGCCATTCAATAGGTCGTCTCCTTATATGATCCATATATCCTGTACCACCAAGAACAATTATTGGTACACGATCACACCATGCATTGAAAATAGCATTAGTCGCATGTTGTAGCCCTACCACATTGTGACAAACAACTGCCATAGGTTTACCTTTGGCCTTAGCGTAACCATGAGCGATAGCAACTGACGTTTCTTCGTGAGTACAAGTTATAACCTCAGGCATTTTATTTGGTTTCTTATTACCACCAAAGTTAACTAATGAATCATGTAGCCACCTAAAACTGGCACCAGGATTTAGGGCAACATATTCAATGCCGAAAGCATGCATTAGGTCAACAACCAAGTCAGACCCATATTCTGCCTTTGATAAATTTCCTTTTGATCCAAATGTGGAATCTTCCATAAATCTGTCTCCCTATATTGGACAATTAACGATGCTACTAAACATAACCAGCATATTCAGTGTTGTCAAATAATATAATATTCTAAATAATTGTTCCTTGTAGTTATATACAAAAGTGATAAAATATTGTTATACAATGAACTATCAGAACAATTAAACTATACGCCTGAGAGAAGGGCTTGAAGAAAAGCTGACTACCAAATTTAAAAGGAGTTTGATAAGCATTTGAAGTTTGGAATTGGAATACATAATTGCAGAGAAGGTAAAGATTACCAGGCAGGATTTACTGAACCAGATGATATATTAGATTTGGCTATGTTTGCTGAAGCTGCTAAATTTGATAGCATCTGGCTAGATGATCACATAACGACAAATCAGGAGCAAATAGAACGCGACTCCCAAACTCCATCATTTCTTGAACCATTAGTTTCTATGGCCCAAATCGCAGCTGTAACTAAGAAGATTAGTATAGGTATGGGAATATTAGTCCTAATATGGAGAGATCCAGTCCTAGCAGCCAAACAAATTGCAACGCTTGATAATTTTAGCAAGGGGCGAGTTATCTTGGGAGTAGGCCTTGGTGGAGCTCGCCTTGAATTTGAAGCGGTAAATCCTTCTTTTAAAACTGGTCATCGGGGTAAAATACTGGATGAACAGATAGAAATTATGCATTCTCTTTTTACCCAAGACGATGCTACATATAAGGGAGAGTATTTTCAAATAGATGGACTTTCTTTTTATCCAAAACCTATACAAACGCCACTACCAATTTACTTTACTGGTTCATCAATTAAAACGATGGAACGAGTAGCCAAATGGGGGCAGGGGATACTTTTAAAACCTAATGTTACTGAAATTAGAGATGCAATTGAATCGTTAAAGGTGGTTTTAGAAAACAGTGGGAGGGATTTTTCAGAAATTGATATAGCTCTTTCATCTACAATGACCGTTGCTAGAACCCATGAGGAAGCCTTATCTCTACTTAACAATGCAAGAGTATCCTATAGAAAGGACCATATTGTAGGTTCTCCCAACGAAGTTATAGAACAAATTCAAAAACTTAAAGAGGCAGGATTGACTCACTTTACTGCCCAAAGATTTGGAGCATCAGATTATAGCCAACTTAGAGAACAGGTACAGATGATTGCTGAAGAAATACTACCTGCTTTCAAATAATATATTATCTACTGTTAACCCATATAATACGTATTTATTGCTCTTGATATACTACTAAGGAGTAAAAATGGAAATGCAATTTGCTATTGGTACTGGACGAAATGAACGGATGTATGAGATAGGTCCTATAGCCCAAACCGCCGAGCAGGCTGGGTTTGATTATATTACATTTTTAGATTCACAAAATGTTTCACGTGATGTCTATTCTATGATGACTGTGGCGGCATTAAATACAAAAACTATTAAAATTGGGCATGGAGTTACTGTAACAGCAACCCGACATCCTTCTGTAACAGCTAATGCAACTGCAACCATAAATGAAATTTCTGGGGGGCGTACATTCGTAGGGCTAGGTGCTGGTTGGAGTGCAGTTTGGACCATGGGCCAAAAACCTGCGCGTTTAACAGAAATTCGTGAGGCCGGTCAATTTATTCAAAGATATACTGCTGGTAAGCCCGCAGAATATCCGGGGGCGTCTATGCA